>NZ_JABXFH010000040.1:0-58188 GCF_013372745.1 Janthinobacterium sp. BJB401
GCTTGCCCGTGCCGGCGGCGCCGCTGCTGGTCGACGGGTTGTCGCCCTGCGTCCAGTAGTTGGCGCGGTAATTCGTGCCCGCATAGCTGACGGTGGCGCCCGCGCTGTAAGCCGTGCCGGCCACCCAGGCCAGCGCGCAGGTGCCGCCGGTTGGCGTTGGCGTCGGGGTAGGCGTCGGATTCGGTGTTGGCGCAGGAGTCGGCGTCGGGGTTGGGGTCGGAGTTGGCGTCGGGGTTGGCGTGGTGCCGCCATCGCAGGTACCGCCGGCGCTCCACAGGCTCGGCGTGGAAACGGGGTTCCAGCCCGAGCCCACGTGATCCGTCTGCGTCACCAGGGCCGTGTAGTTGGCGCCCAGGTAAGTGACCACCGTGCCCGCGTTATACGTGCCGCCCTCTTGCCAAGGCACGCAGGCGACGACCGTGCTGGCCGCCAGCAATTGCGAGCCAGCCGGCGCACCGGCGTCACCGCCGCCACCGCCGCATGCCGCCAGCACGCCACCGCTGGCCAGACATACCATCATATTCCTGATCGTTTTTTTGAGTATTAAATTTTCCACGTTGTCTCCTGTTCAGGTTTGCGGAAATACCACTCTGCTTCAATAAAAAGCTACCTGTGATTTTGTTTTTTGCAGTTGCAAGAACAGCATGCTGCTGAAAAAATAGGCGGTCAAGTGGTTTTGAAGTGGCCTCAAAGTGGCCAATACCACTTCGTGCAGAAAGCGTAGCGGAAGGTGCAAACGGCGTGTTGTCCTACTGGACAATGAAAAAACGGCAGAGGGAGGATGAAAAAAGACGCTGGAGCAGGAAAAGACAGACCAGTTTTATAACACGCTGTAAGTGGTATTGCGACAGCTTGCTGCGCCGCTGAATGCGGCAACGGCGGGTGCCTGCCTGGCCACCCGCCGTGTCAGGCAGACTTATTGCGGCAGATCAAAGACCGCCATCGATTCCACATGCGACGTGTGCGGGAACATGTTCACCACGCCCGCCTTGCTCAGCACATAGCCTGCTTCCAGCGCCAGGATGCCGGCGTCGCGCGCCAGCGTCGACGGGCTGCACGAGACGTACACGATGCGCTTCGGCAGCAGGTCCGGACGCACTTGCGACAGGCCGACCAGCGCCTGGCACAGGGCCATGGCGCCATCGCGCGGCGGGTCGACGAGGATGCGGTCAAACTTGCCCAGCGCGATCAGGTCGTCCGTCGTCACTTCGAACAGGTTGCGCGTCGAGAACGAGGTTTTTTCCGCCAGGCCATTGGCCAGGGCGTTTTCCAGGGCCCGCTCCGTCAGGGTGATGCTGCCTTCGATACCGACCACTTCGCTGCCCTGCGTGGCCAGCGGCAAGGTGAAATTGCCCAGGCCGCAGAACAGGTCGGCCACGCGGTCCGTCGGCTGCACTTCCAGCAAACGCAGGGCTTTTGATACCAGCACGCGGTTGATGTGGTGGTTCACCTGCGTGAAATCGACAGGCTTGAACGGCATCTTGACGCCGAATTCCGGCAGCAGGTAGTGCAATTGCTTGTCGAGCGGATAGAACGGCACGGCCGTTTCCGGCCCCTTGACCTGCAACCACCATTGCACGCCGTATTCGTCGGCAAAGGCCTTCAATTTGGTTTCATCGTCCGCCGTCAACGGCGCCATGATGCGCAAGACCATGGCGGTAACGTCTTCGCCCACGGCCAGCTCGATCTGCGGCATCTGGTCGAAGATGGACAGCGAAGCGATCAAGCCACGCAGCGGCAGCAGCATGGCGGAGATGTGCGGCGGCAGGATTTCGCAGCTATCCATGTCGGCAACGAAAGCCGATTTCTTTTCATGGAAGCCCACCAGCACGGCATCTTTCTTCTTGACGTGGCGCACGGACAGGCGCGCGCGGTAGCGGTAGCCCCACGTCGGTCCATACATGGGGCGCATGATGCTTTGCGGACGCACCTTGCCGATATGCCACAAGTTATCTTCCAGCACGCGCTGCTTGATCGCCACCTGCGCCGACGGTTCCAGGTGCTGCATCGAGCAGCCGCCGCAATTGTCGAAATACTTGCACTTGGGCGTCACGCGCATGGCCGATTCGCGGTGCAGCGCCGTCATGCGGGCCATTTCCCAGTTCTTCTTTTTCTTGAACGTCACAAAGCTGACGCGCTCGCCCGGCAATGCGCCTTCGACAAACACGACCTTGCCCGGCGAGCCGTCTTCGTTTTCAATATGGCCAACGCCACGGGCGTCCATGTCGAGCGATTTGATTTCGATGATATTTTCTTGCATAGCGATCAATAGGTAAGAGTGGGCCAGGACGCAGGGCCGCGCTGGAACTTGAAAGAATGGGGGAAAGGTCAGGCGCCGCGAGCGGGGCGTATGATAGCAGATGCGGGCTAGCTTAAGTCCGCAGCGCAGCTGCGCCGATTCAGCGTGCCTGAGAAAATGTGCAGGGCAAGGCGCATTGCCGAAGACAGTACGCTAGTACGGCGAGGCATTGCAACGCCGCCATGTGCGTTTTATCGGGCACGCTACAAAAGGGAGTCGCGCACGACGCCGCGCGCCGCCATGGCGCGTTTGAGTTTAATCAAGGCTTCCTGCTGGATCTGGCGAACTCTCTCGCGCGTCACGCCCATTTCCTCGGCCAGGGTTTCCAGGGTGGCCGGGTCGTCGTTATCGAGGCCGAAACGGCGCATGATCACCACGCGCTGCTTGTCGGGCAGCTTGGTCAGCCAGTCGCGCACCAGCACCGTCATTTCATGGTGTTCCGCGCGCGCGTCGGGGCTGTCTTCGCTGGCGCCGGGCAGCATGTCCATCAGCGACGACTGCGGGTCGTTGTCGAGCGGCGCGTCGAGCGAGGTGGCGTGCTCGGACAGGGCCAGGATATCCTGCACCTCTTCCACGGGACGGCCCACCAGGTGGGCGATGTCTTCCGCGGTGGCATCCTTGCCATCGTGGTGCTGGGCTTCCAGGTGGTATTTTCCGCGCAGGATCTGGTTCAGTTCGCGCACCATGTGCACGGGCAGGCGCACCGTGCGCGCCTGGTTCATGATGGCGCGCTCGATGCTCTGGCGTATCCACCAGGTGGCGTAGGTGGAAAAGCGGAAACCGCGTTCGGGCTCGAACTTGTCGATGGCGCGCATCAGGCCGATGTTGCCCTCCTCGATCATGTCGAGCAAGACCACGCCGCGGTTGATGTAATGCTTGGCGATCGACACGACGAGGCGCAGGTTGTGCTCGATCATGGTTTGCCGGGCTTCGAAATTGCCCTGCTTGGCCAGGGTGGCGTAATGCACCTCTTGCGGCGCCGTCAGCAATGGCCGCGTGCCGATCTGGTTCAGATAGTGCTGCGTGGTATCGGTCGACAGCTCGGCCGCCAGCACTTTTTTCAGTTCATCGACACTTTCGACCAGCACGCTGACGCTGGCCACCTCGCCGCCCTCGCCCGCGTCGACGGCGTCAATGCCGTCGAGTTCGCCTGCATCGTCCGTCACGACTTCGTCTGCCCCGTCTTCCGGCAGTTCCGGGTCATCGTCCAGCTGGTCGTGCGGCGCGTGTGTCATTGCTTTACCTAACGGTTAGGCAGGAATTTCGAAGGGTCGACAGGCTTGCCCTGCTGGCGGATTTCAAAGTGCAGCTTCACGCGGTCGGCATCGGAATCGCCCATTTCGGCGATGGCCTGGCCTTTGTTGACGTTCTGCCCTTCCTTCACCAGGATGCTGCGGTTATGCGCATACGCCGACAATAAACTATTACTGTGCTTCACGATGACAAGATTACCATAACCACGGATTCCGCTCCCGGCATACATGACTTTTCCCGCGCCGGCGGCCACCACCTGCTGGCCCGCCTTGCCGGCGATATCGACGCCCTTGTTCTTGCCTTCGTCGAAAGTGCCGATGACCTTGCCTTCGGAAGGCCACATCCAGCTGATCTTCTCGTCGCCAGGCGCCGAGGCCGCAGGGGCTGCCGCGGCGGCGGCCGGTGCGGCGGCGGCCGGCGCTGGCGCAGGCTTGACGTCGCCGGCGCCGCCATCGGCGCGCAGCTCGGCCAGGGTGGCGTCGGAATACGCGCGCTTCTCGCCGCGCGGACCCGATTTCTTCGGCACGACAGGCGCGGCCGGCTTGACTTCCGTCACCGGCGGCATGACGATGGCCGACGTTTGTGCGCCGCCCGTGTCGCCAGTCGGCGGCAGCACGCGCAGCACCTGGTCGACCTTGATGTCGTTCGGGTTGCTCAAGTCATTCCAGACCACCAGGTCGCGGTAATTCTGGCCATGCTCGAGGGCGATGCGCAGCAGGGTGTCGCCGCGCTTGACCGTGTAATAGGCCGGGTCGCGGTCGCGCGGATCGCTGGCGGCGGCGCTGCTGCTCGATGGGTGGCGCTCCACGACGGGTGCCTGGACGCCGGTCGTGCCGCAACCGCTCAACAGCGCGGCCAAGGTGATGCTACATAGAAGTATGTTACTTTTCTTAATCATTCGCATGTAATTGTATGTCCTGCTTGCTAGCTGATCCGGGGATCATATGGTGCCCGGGCGCAAAGGCACGAAATGGCAGTCTTCCAGGGTCTGGCTGGTCCATTCCATTTTCCCCACCCGGGTAATGAGTTGTAAGTGTTGCAATTTAGCCCCCACCGGCGCAACCAGACGCCCGCCGGGCGCCAGCTGTTCCAACAGGGCTTGCGGGACTTCCAGGCCGGCTGCGGCAAGGATGATCCCGTCGAAGGGCGCCGCCTGCGGCAGGCCAAGCATACCATCTCCGTACTGCAAGCGCAGATTCGACACGCGCAGCGGGCGCAGATTGGCCTTTGCCAGCTCGTGCAGAGGCCGGATGCGCTCGATCGAATACACCTCTTTCGCCACCAGTGACAGCACCGCCGCCTGGTAGCCGCAGCCCGTGCCGATTTCCAGCACGCACTGCAGGCTGCCGCCCTGGCGCATCACTTCGATCATGCGCGCCACGATGTATGGCTGCGAGATGGTCTGGTGGTGGCCGATGGGGAGCGAGGCGTCGATATACGCCTGCGAGGCCAGCGCCTCGTCCATGAACATGTGGCGCGGCACGGCTTGCATGGCGTCGAGCACCACCTGGTCCTTGACGCCCTGTTTCGCCACGCGGGCCACCATGGCCCGGCGCACGGCTTCCGAGACGAGCGGATTTTGCCGTGGCGGCGACACCACCGCCGGCTGCGCCCGCTCATTGGCGATGGCCTGGGCGCGCGACGGCGCAATGGCCGCATGCGCGCCATACGGCTGCGCCACGCCGCGCGCCGCGTTTTGCGCCGCATTCTGCGTGGCCGTCTGCGGCGTGGCGATCCGGGACTGGGCCAGCGACTGCCCCCCGCCCGGCCTGGCGGGCTTGCCGGCCAGCGAATCGAGGGTCAGGGGGAAGGTGCGCGGCTTGTCAGTCATAGTGAGCGGTCATGCCAGGCCTTTCGCCAGTGCATCGAGTTGGGTGGTATGGGTCAGGTCGATCTGCAGCGGCGTGATCGATACTTGTCCATGTTCAACAGCGTGGAAGTCCGTGCCCGGACCGCCTTCCTTGGCCGCGCCGGCCGGGCCGATCCAGAAGATTTCACGGCCACGCGGGTCGAGCGCGCGGATCACGGACTCGGCCGAATGACGCTTGCCCAGGCGCGTGGCCACCACACCCTGCATTTGCTCGTAAGGAATGGCGGGAATGTTCACGTTCAGCAGATACGGTTTCTGCAGGGCGTCAAACTGGCGCTCGACGATTTCCCTGGCCACGCGGGCGGCCGCGTCCAGGTTGGCCCAGCCAAACTGCGACTGGGAAAAGGCAATGGCGGGAATGCCGAACAGATAGCCTTCCGTGGCGGCCGCGACGGTGCCCGAATACAGCGTGTCGTCGCCCATGTTGGGGCCGTTGTTGATGCCGGACACCACCAGGTCGGGGCGCTCGATGAGCATGCCCGTCAGCGCCACGTGCACGCAGTCGGTGGGCGTGCCGTTGACAAAATAAAAGCCGTTGGCGGCCTTGTGCACGGACAAGGGCCGGTCCAGGGACAGCGAATTGGACGCGCCCGAACGGTTGCTGTCGGGCGCCACCACGACGATGTCGGCAATGGGGGCGAGCGCGTCGGCCAGGGCCGCCAGGCCAGGCGCCAGGTAACCGTCGTCGTTACTGATAAGAATTCTCATAACGGGATTTTACCCGAAGCAATGCCAACACTGCGCATGCCGCACGCCGATAGACCGCATTATTTGTGCCGCCGCGTGGACATGGGGCGCGGCATCAGCGCTGCTCGATGCGCGCTTCCGACAAGGCTCCCTCCAGCGCCTGCACTTCATCCTCCTGCAAGGCCAGCAAGGCATTCAAATCGCCTTGCAATTTGTACATTCTCTTCAGCTGCGCCATGCCGCGCCGGCGCAGCTTGCCCGGCACGCCCGGACGCAGCAGGCAGGACTTCAAATGTTCAGCCAGTTCGCCCGCCTGCGCATACTGTTCGCGCTCGATCATGCCTTGCAACATCGAGATCATGCTGGCCAGGGTGTCCGGCTCGGCCCCTTCGTGCCCGTTGGCGCGGCCGGCCAGGATAGTTTCCTGCAAATGCCGCGCACCGTCCAGCACGCTGTCCGCATGCCCGGTGACGGGGGCGTTCAAGAGCCGGTCACTGCCGCTGAGCACGGCGTCTTCCAGCAGGCGCGCCGCCTCGCTGTCGCCCTGCTGCTGCAAGGTGCCGGCCAATTGCGTCTTGCTGTGCAAGGTATCGAGGTGGTCTTCGCCCAGCAGGCGCGCATGCACTTCCAGCACCTGCTCCTGCACGCTGCGCGCCGCATCGAGTTCACCGCGCCGTAGCAGGGCCTCGGCCAGCTTGCGCTGGCTCATCAGGGTTTCCGGATGATCGAGCCCATGCGTGCGCTCGCGCGCCGCCACCTGGTCTTCGTGCAACTGGCGCGCGCCGGCCCAGTCGCCCTGTCCGGCCACGATGTCGGCCAGCAAATCGCGCGTGGCCAGGGTGGCCGCATGGTCGCTGCCAAGGCGCCGCTCCTGCGCCTGCAGCACGGCGACGAACAGGCGCCGCGCGCCTTCCAGGTCGCCTTCGCGCCCCAGCGCCTGCGCCAGGGCCAGCTTGCTGCGCAAGGTATCGCCATGCTCGGCGCCGAACAGGCGCTCGCGCGCCGCCACCACCGTGACCAGCACTTGCTGCGCCTGCGCCAGCCGGCCGATGCGCAGCAAGGTGGCGGCGCGGCCATCCATCGCTTCCAAGGTTAGCGGATGCTCGCCGCCCAGCTGGCGCGCATAGCTTGCCAGCACCGCATCCTGCAGCAACAGGGCCGCCGCCAGTTCCCCCTGCAGCAACAGGGTTTTCGCCAGGCAGGCGCGGGCGGCCAGGGTGTCGGGATGCTCGCTGCCCAGCACGCGCTCGCGCACGTCGAGCACGTCCTCTTCCAGGAAGCGGGCTTCCTCGAGCTTGCCCAGCTGGCGCAGCAGCCGCGCCATGCCGCTCTTGCACGCCAGGCTGTCGGGATGCTCCTCGCCCAGCAGGCGCACGCGGATCTCGACGCTCTGGCGGAAGGCGTCGAGCGCCAGCGCGCTGCGCCCATCCTTGCGATACAGCTCGCCCAGGCGGGCCAGGTCGCGCGCCAGCGGCAGGGCCACGGCGCGGCCAGGCTCAGCCTGCAAGGCCTGGCGCGCCTCGCCGATGGCGCCCAGCAAGGCGATTTCACGGCTCGATTGCCAGGGAAAGTAGCCGCCCGTCAGCCACTGCAAAAAGGCTTCGAAGGTGCGCGTGAGGGAAAAACGGTCGCCGCCCTGGTCTATGCGCACGGCCAATTGCTCGCCATACGCAAAGGTTTTCGTCTGCTGCAGCTGGACTTCGTCGAAATAGCTGTCGAGGGCGATCTGCGGCAAGCCGTAGGAAGTGCGCAGCAGGCGCTCGAACATGGGCTGGAAGCCGGCGATGCCCTTGTGCGCATCGCCGCGGCGCCACTCGGCGCGCTGCGCCCCGTCGCCCATCTCTATGCGCGAGGGCAAGGGGTAGACGAGCAGCGGACGCTGTTCGTCCTCATGGCTGCGGCGGTACTCGATGGCCCGCGTGACGAGCGCATCGACGCCTTCGAGGCTTTGCCGGTTCGGCGTGAAGACCACCACCAGTTTTTTTGGCAGCAAGGTGGTGCAGATGCCGGCGCTGTCCGTGCGCCCCGTGCGCGAGTCGACCAGCACATAGCGGAAATGCTGGGCCAGGGTATCGGCGAAGCAGCGGAACAGGGCCGGGCAGCTGTCGAACAGCTGATCCCAGCGCATCTGCGCCAGGCGCTCGCTGTAGCTGGCGTCGAAGCGCCCCGCGCGCATCAGGTACAGCGGACTGCCCTGATCGACGCGCACCACGTACTGCTGCCAGTCGATGGCGTCGAGCACGCGCTGGGCCAGGGCGGCATCGTCGGCGCCCGAGCCGCGCTTGCCACCCGTCTCCAGACTGAGGCGCTCGAGCTGCTGGCGGCACGCTTCAAAGAATTCCAGCACGCCCGGTCGCTCCTCATGCTGCTCGAAATAATGGTGCAGGCCCGGCGCTTCCATGTCCCAGTCCAGCATCAGCACGGGCACGCTGGCGTTTTCACGGCGCGCCAGCAGGACGGCGATGTTCGACAGGGCCATGGTGCGGCCGGTACCGCCCTTGTAGGAATAGAAAGTGACGACTTCGCCAGGGGCGCTCAAAGGCGGCAGGGAGAGGCGTTGGCATTCCATGACAGGACCTTTTACGTGATTAACGCGGAAAGTGGGGAGGCGGAATGGCGCGCCATTCCGGTGGAATAGCGGGCAACACGAAACGGCTGCAATCGTGGCCGGGCGGTGTTGACCGCTTGAGCAAGTGGTAATGCGTGGCAATGCGCTGCACGATGCGTTCGATGTCGGGCAGGTATTGCGGGTTCGACTTCAGGTCACCGCTGGCCAGGGTGTAACCGGAAAAATCGACGTACAGGCCCGATTCCGTGATCTGCGGCGGCAAGCCATCCGGATGGCGCGTCATGATGATGGGGATGATCAGATGGCTGGGCAAGTCGTACCAGGCGCGCCGCTCCTGCTCGATCAGCTGCATGGCGGCAAATTCGCGCCGCGTGTAGCCGTGCGCTTCATATTTGGGCGTGTACAGCACGATCATGCAGACACTCTGGCACATGGCGCGCGCCACGCGCAGGTCGATATCGTCGCCGCCGCCCAGTTGTTCGCTGTCGATGAACAGGACTTCCTCGCGGTCCAGGTGCGGCTCCAGATAGCAAGCCAGCGCCTCGATGAGGTCATTCTTGAACTTGTTCATGAACGCATATTGGCCGTGCGCGTAGCTCAAGAAACAGCCGTAGCGGATCTCCATGGCATCCCCCTGTTCCCCGTGCGGCCCTGCCATCGCCGCGCCTTGATCCCACAAGGCATGAAGTCACTGTAGACCGCTGAGCAACGGCCTGTTTGCGCTGGCGCAAAGATGTGTCTGGCGTCCTGGACATTCGCAAGAAAGCCAGAAACTGGCGCGATCACGCCGATTTCTGGCATGCCAGGCGCGCAAGCGGGCGCCGCGTGAACAACGCTACTCGCTTGATAACAAAGGGAAATATGCCGGCGCGCGGAGGGCGCCGGCAAGCGGGACTTAAGCGCCCTTGGCGGGCAGGTTGCGGAAGAACTCGACCACTTCGGCGGTGTCGCGCGTGCGCTTGAACGGCGGCAGGCTTTGCCAGATGCGCTTGCCATACGGCTTGGAGATCAGGCGCGGATCGCAGATCATCAGTACGCCCCGGTCGCCCTCGTCGCGGATCAGCCGGCCCGCGCCCTGCTTCAGGTTGATGATGGCTTCCGGCAGCGAATGGTGCATGAAACCGTTCTTGCCCTGCTTTTCCATCACTTCGATGCGCGCGGCCAGTACGGGATCGTCGGGCGGCGCGAACGGCAGCTTGTCGATGATGACGAGCGACAGCGCATCGCCGCGCACGTCGACGCCTTCCCAGAAGCTCTGGCTACCGATCAGCACGCCATTGCCGGCCGCGCGGAACTGATCGAGCAATTCCGTGCGGCCTTTTTCTCCCTGCACGAACAGGGGGAAGTTCAGGCCGCGCTGCTTGAATTCATCGGCCAGGCGCTCGGCCGCGCGCTTGACTGCGCGCAAGGTGGTGCACAGGAAGAAGGTGCGTCCGCCGGCCGCCTCGATGATGGGCAGGGCGCAATCGATGACGGCGTCCGTGTAGCCCAGCGAGTTCGGCTGCGGCAGGTTTTGCGGCACGAACAGCAAGCCTTGCTGGCCATAGTCGAACGGACTCGGCCACGTATGCGACGGTTCGCCCGTCAAACCCATCTGTTCGGAAAAATGCTTGAAATCGTTTTTCACGGCCAGGGTGGCGGACGTGAAAATCCAGCTGCGCGGCGTGCCTTCGCGCTGGTTGTTGAAGATCGGCGCGATCGACAATGGCGTTTTATGCAATTGTAGGGAGCTGGAAAACGCTTCCACCCAGAACACGGCTTCCTCGCCAGCCGTCACTTTGGCCTTCGGATCGAACTTCCAGCCGCTCAGCTGCTGCGCCAGCTCGACGCCGCGCACTCTGCACTGTTCCAGCGTTTCCGCCCGTTCCGCCTGGGTTTCCAGCACGGCCACCATGCCGTCAAGCTCATCCTTGAGGGTGTCGAGCGCGGGGAAGAAGTCGCTCGACGGGGCGATTTGCGGCAAGGACATGCGCACGATATCCTGCGGGAAGGTCAGCCGCAGGTCGCGCGCCGCCTTTTCCACCACCGTGACGGTCTTGGCCCAGTCGATGCCGCGCGCGTGCGCGAGGCCCTCGGCCAGCACGTCGCGGCACAGTTCCAGGATTTGCGAGGTCGACACCGTGTTACCAAAGAACAAGGTGGCCGTATCGGGCAACTGGTGCGCCTCATCGAAGATGATGGTGTTGGCCGAGGGCAGCAATTCCGCCACGCCCGTGTCTTTCAGGGCCACGTCGGCAAAGAACAAGTGATGGTTGACCACCACCACGTCGGCCTGCTGGGCTTCCTTGCGGGCCTTCATCACAAAACAATCCTGGTAATACTGGCATTCGGCGCCCATGCAGGTGTCGCGCGTGGACGTCACCAGGTTCCAGATCATGGCGTTTTCCGGCACCTTGGCCAGCTCGGCCTTGTCGCCGGAGCTGGTCATCTTGATGAAACGCGAGATTTCACGCAAATGGCCCACGTCGTCGCGCGACGTCATGCGGCCGTTTTGCAGCGTGCGTTCCAGGTGATAGTGACAGACGTAGTTCGAGCGGCCTTTCAGCAGGGCAACGGAAACGGGCGCCTGCAGCGCGGCGCGCACGGTGGGAATGTCGCGCAGGAACAATTGATCCTGCAAGTTCTTCGTCCCGGTGGAAACAATAGTCTTGCCGCCCCACATCAGGGCCGGCACCAGGTAGGCGAAGGTTTTACCGGTGCCCGTGCCCGCCTCGGCGATCAGGGTCGTCTGGCTGTCGATGGCGCTGGCGATGGCTTTCGCCATTTCCGTTTGCGAACGGCGCGGCTTGTAGCTGCCCACGGCCGGACCGAGCGGGCCACCGGCGCCAAACAGGCGCTCGATGTCGGCATCGTGCTTGCCGGGCGCCGCCTGCGGTTCGGCTGGCACATCGGCTGGCAAGGCAGCAGGCTGGCCATCTGGGTTTACTGGCAATAAATTGTGATCGGTCAAAATATACTTAGGTGAAGGCTGGACTGGACGCTACTGGCGCCCCTCAGGCGGGAACGTCGGGCACCAACTGCATTTTCAGCAAGGTGATGTGATCCTTCAATTGCAATTTGCGCTTTTTCAGGCGGCGCAGCTGCAACTCGTCATGGTGGCCATCGAGTATCAGCAACTCGATGACGGCATCGAGGTCGCGGTGTTCCACGTTGAGTTCAATCAGGCGCCGCTCTATTTGCTGTGCATCGCTCATGTGTTGCGTTCCAGGCAGTGTTGGTGACAGTGTTGGGAAACCGGCGCGCGCAGCGTACGCAGGCAGCCATCGTGCGTAGTTTAACCTGCCGCGCGCCTTAGGGCACGCCATTTCCGGCGTGCCCCTGCGCGGGAAGGCTTATTTGGCCGGCGGCACAGGCACAGGCGCAGCAACGGCCGGCGTGCTGGCAGCGGCGGCCGCCTTGGCAGCCTTGGCCTGCGCTTCGGCCTGGCGCTCGGCCAGGCGTTGCGCCACCCGCTTCTGGCGCGCCACGGCGTCAGCCTGTTTTTTCGCATATTGCGCTTCACGGGCCGCGCGGTGCGGCGCATCGGCAGCGTCGGCGGCGGCCTGTTTCGCCACCTTCGCCGCATGCTCGGCTTCGCGCTCGGCAACGCTCTTGCCTTGCGGCTTGGGCGGCGCCGGCTCGGGCGTGACCACTTTCACGGGCTTGGGCACGGCCGCGGCGCGCTGCTCGGCATCGAGGCGCGCGCTTTCCTGCGTGCGGGCCAAATCGATATCGCGCAGGCGCACGGACTCGGCGCGCTTGAAGTAGTTCGCTTCCGCTTCGACGGCGCGCAGGCGCACGAGGATCAAACGGCGCTTTTCCTTGGCCGTGTCCAGGCAGTTATTGACGAAAAACTTGTCGTAGCACTCCAGTTCGCGCACGGCAAACTCGTTTTCCGCCGCCGCGCGCTCGCTGGCGACCTGCTTCAGCTTGGCGTCCGCCTCGTCCACCGACAAGGTGGCTGGCACCTGCGGCGCGCCGACTTCATCCAATGCCGGAGCACCCTGGTGGGCGCAGGCGGACAACGCCAGGACCAGGCCCAGCGCCGCACCCAGCTTGTATAGTGTATTTGCCATCATGTTCCTTATCCCTGCCTCAAACGATCGCGTCGGCCGCGCCGCGCTGTTCTTTTTCCATGTATTCGCGCGATTGCATCTCGATGATACGCGAAACGGTGCGGTGAAACTCGTTGGCCAGCATGCCGTTCGTGTACAGCTCATCAGGCGCCACTTCGGCCGACATGATCAGCTTGACCTTCTGGTCGTAAAACACGTCGATCAGCCAGGTGAAGCGGCGCGCCTCGGACGACTGCGCCGCCGACATGGCCGGTATGCCGGACAATATCACCGTATGGAAGCGGCTGGCGATTTCCAGATAATCATTTTGCGAACGGGGACCGCCGCACAGGGTGGCGAAGTCGAACCAGATGATGCCGCCGGCGCGGCGCAGGCAATGGATTTCGCGGCTCTCGATGCGGATGCGCGCGTCTTCGTCGGCCGTTTCGGCGATGCGCGTGTAGGCGTCGCGCAGGGCCTTGTCGGTATCGGCTCCCAGCGGGGTATAGTAACTTTCCACCTGTTCCAGCGCGCGGCCGCGGTAATCGACGCCGGCGTCGACGTTCATCACGTCGAGCTTGTCCTTGAGCAGTGCGATGGTCGGCAGCATGCGGTCGCGGTGCAGGCCATCCGGATACAGCAAGTCCGGATCGTAATTCGAGGTCATGATGAAGGACACGCCGTTGGCGAACAGGGCCGACAGCAGGTTGTACAGGATCATCGCGTCGGCGATGTCCGAGACGTGGAATTCATCGAAACAGATGAGGCGGTATTTCTTGGCGATGCGCTTGGCGACCTCGTCGAGCGGGTCGGCCACGCCTTTCAATTCATCGAGCTGCTGGTGCACGCCGCGCATGAATTCATGGAAGTGCAAGCGCGTCTTGCGCACCAGGGGCACGACCGAGTAAAAACTGTCCATCAGGAACGATTTGCCGCGCCCTACCCCACCCCACATGTACACGCCTTTCGGCACGGCAGGACGGTTCAGCAGGCGCTTGAAGGTGCTCGATCGCTGGCCCTTGTAGGCCACCCACTCGTCATAGCACAGCTGCAGGCGGTCGACCGCGCGCCGCTGGGCGGCATCGGCCTTGAAATCACGCTTCTGCAACGCGTGCTGGTAAAACTCTTCTACGTTCATGGGATTCGCTTTAACGCACAAGGGCGCCGGCGGAAAAAATCCGCGAGCGCCCCTGCTGGACTAACTACAATTAAAAGTTCAACGTGCGCTTGTCAACCGCCAGTGCCGCTTCCTTGGTCGCTTCCGACAGGGATGGGTGAGCGTGGCAGATGCGCGCGATGTCTTCGGCCGAGGCCTTGAATTCCATCGCCACGACGGCTTCAGAAATCAGTTCGGAGGCCATCGGGCCGACGATGTGCACGCCGAGGATTTCATCGGTGGTCGCATCGGCCAGGAATTTCACCATGCCCGAGGTGTCGCCCAGCGCGCGCGCACGGCCGTTGGCCATGAACGGGAAGGTGCCGGCCTTGTAGGCGATGCCTTCGGCCTTCAGGGTTTGCTCGGTCTTGCCGACCCACGCGATTTCCGGCGAAGTGTAGATCACCCAAGGAATCGTGTTGAAGTTGGTGTGGCCATGCTGGCCGGCGATACGCTCGGCCACGGCAACGCCTTCTTCTTCGGCCTTGTGCGCCAGCATCGGGCCGCGCACAACGTCACCCACCGCCCAGACGTTCGGCAGGTTGGTCTTGCAGTCGCCATCGACGGCGATGAAGCCGCGTTCGTCCAGCTGCAGGCCGACTTTATCGGCGCCCAGGCCGTTCGTGTTCGGCGTGCGGCCGATCGAGATGATCAGTTTGTCGAACACGGCTTTTTGCGCTTCGCCCTTGGCGTCAACGAATTCCACGGTGACGTCTTTCTTGCCTGGCGTGATCGCACCGATCTTGCAACCGAGGTTGATCTTCAAGCCTTGCTTGGTGAACAGCTTCGACGCTTCCTTGGCGATCTGCTCGTCGACGGCGCCCAGGAAGACCGGCAGGCCTTCGAGCACGGTGACGTCGGAACCCAGGCGGCGCCATACGCTACCCATTTCCAGGCCGATCACGCCGGCGCCGATGACGCCCAGCTTGGCTGGTACGGCGTCGATGGCCAGTGCGCCCGTGTTCGACAGGATCAGTTTCTCGTCGAATGGTGCGCCCGGCAGTTCGCGTGCGTTCGAACCCGTGGCGATGACCACGTGCTTGGCGCTCAGGGTTTCGTTGGCTTCGCCCGTCACGCTGATCTCATACGCGCCAGCGGCGGCGGCGGCAAAAGCGGCGCGGCCGTGGAAGAAGGCGATCTTGTTCTTCTTGAACAGGTACAGGATGCCGTCGTTGTTTTGCTTGACGACGGTGTCTTTACGCTTGAGCATCTGGCCCAGGTTCAGCTTCAGGCCGGCGACGTCGATACCGTGCTCGGCGAAGCTGTGGCCCGCGTGTTCGAAATGCTCGGACGATTGCAGCAGCGCTTTCGACGGGATGCAGCCGACGTTGGTGCAGGTACCGCCAGGCGCGGCGCCGCCCTTGGCGTTCGACCACTCGTCGACGCAAGCGACGGAAAAGCCCAGCTGCGCTGCGCGGATGGCGGCGATGTAGCCGCCAGGGCCCGCACCGATGACAACTACGTCAAATTGTTTAGTACTCATGTTTTGTTATTCCAATCTCTTCGTCTGGTACGAAAATCCACAATAGAAGGTAAATCACCACGCCGAAGCCGAAGGTCAATGTAAACAGGACGAAGACGAGGCGCCAGATCCACGCTTCCATGCCGGAAGCGCGTCCCAGGCCGCCGCAGACGCCGCCGAGCCAGCGGTCGTTGCGCGAACGGCGCAGGCGGTTGAATTCCTGCACCAGGTCGTTCGACGGGCCGGGGGCCGCATCGGCGCCGGACGCGTTGTCCGGCTTGTCCAGGTTGATATTGCTCAGGAGCTTGGCTTTCGCTTGCGCGAATTCCGCGTCGCTCAGGGCGCCCGCCAGGTGCAACTCGTGCAGACGCTTGATTTCTTCAGAGACGTTCATGGGAATCCTCTTTCATTGAGATCAGCCAGCTGCGTCTTCTGGCAAGGGGTATCAGCTACATTGCCCCGGCGGCGACACCGGGGGACTACGGTGCTTACAGGTCCAGCAGCAGGCGTGCAGGATCTTCCAGCGCTTCTTTCATCGCCACCAGACCCAGGACGGCTTCGCGGCCGTCGATGATGCGGTGGTCGTAGGACATGGCCAGGTAGTTCATCGGACGCACCACGATCTGGCCGTTTTCAACAACAGCGCGGTCCTTGGTCGCATGCACGCCCAGGATGGCCGATTGTGGCGGGTTGATGATCGGGGTCGACAGCATGGAGCCGAAGGTGCCGCCGTTCGAGATCGAGAACGTGCCGCCCGTCAGGTCGTCCAGGGTCAGCTTGCCTTCCTTGGCTTTCGCGCCGAATTCACCGATTTTTTTCTCGATGTCGGCGATCGACAGCTGGTCCGCGTTGCGGATGATAGGCACGACCAGGCCGCGTGGCGAACCGACAGCGATACCGATGTCGAAGTAGCCGTGGTAAACGATGTCGTTGCCATCAACGGAGGCATTGATGATCGGGTACTTTTTCAGGGCGGCGACGGCGGCCTTGACGAAGAAGGACATGAAGCCCAGCTTGACGCCGTGCTCTTTCTCGAACTTGTCCTTGTACTTGTTGCGCAGGTCGATGACCGGCTGCATGTTCACTTCATTGAACGTGGTCAGGATGGCGTTCGTCGATTGCGATTGCAGCAGGCGCTCGGCGATACGTGCGCGCAGGCGGCTCATCGGCACGCGCTCTTCAGGGCGGTCGCCCAGGCTGGCGGCCGACGGCGTGGCAACTTGTTGCAGCGCTGGCTTGGCAGCGGCTGGCGCCAGTGGCGCGACAGCTGGCTTGGCGGAAGCGGCCAGGGCGTCGCCCTTGGTCACGCGGCCGTCTTTGCCCGAACCGGCGACGTCGCCAGCGGACAGGCCTTTTTCGGACAGGATCTTGGCAGCGGCAGGCATGGCGACATCACCTTTGGTCGCGGCGGCTGGCGCCGAAGCGGTCGATGCGTCTTGCGCAGCGGCAGCCAGGGCTGGTGCAGGCACGGCCGACACTTCCATCGGGCTGACCTTGGCCGAGCCGTCGGTGTCGATGATGGCGATGACTTCGCCGGCAACGACGGTGGCGCCGTCAGCCTTGATGATTTGCACGATCACGCCAGCGGCAGGCGCCGGCAGTTCCAGCACGACTTTGTCGGTTTCGATATCGATCATGTTTTCGTCGCGCGCAACTGCTTCGCCGACTTTCTTGTGCCATGCCAGCAAGGTCGCTTCTGCAACCGATTCCGACAACTGGGGAACTTTGACTTCGATTTGTGCCATGTAAAACTCCGTTTATTTTGTTATTGCGGCGCCGCCCCTGCGTAGCAAGGGCGGCGCTCCGTCATGATGTATGCAAGCAGGCGCCATGCATGTGCACGGCGCCCTTATCCTGCCACTTACTTGGTCAGGATAAAACCCTTCAGCTTCGAGAATGCCGTTTCCAGCAGATCTTTTTGCTGGGCGTAGTGCTTGTCATAGTAACCGACAGCAGGCGACGCCGAAGCAGGACGGCCGGCGTAGGCCAGACGCTGACCCGATTCCAGGCCTTCGAAGATGTTGTGCTGGATCTGGAACCAGGCGCCCTGGTTTTGCGGCTCGTCCTGCGCCCAGACGACTTCGACCAGGTTCGGGAACTTCTTCAGTTCAGCAGCGAACGACTTGTGCGGGAACGGATACAGCTGTTCCAGGCGCACGATGGCCGTGTCGGTCTGGCCACGGGTCTTGCGTGCGTTGACCAGGTCGTAGTAGACCTTGCCCGAGCAGGCGACCACGCGCTTGACTTTCTTGGCGTCGATTTTGTCGTCGACTTCGCCGATGACGGTCTGGAAACCACCCTTGGCCAGGTCGGTCAGCGGCGAACCGGCATCCTTGTTGCGCAACAGCGACTTCGGCGTCAGGATGACCAGCGGCTTGCGGAACTGGCGCACCATCTGGCGGCGCAGCAAATGGAAGATCTGCGAAGCCGTCGTCGGCTGCACTACTTGCATGTTGTTGTCTGCGCACAGCTGCAGGAAACGCTCAGGACGCGCGGACGAGTGCTCAGGACCCTGGCCTTCGTAACCGTGCGGCAGCATCATGACCAGGCCCGAAGCGCGGCCCCACTTCACTTCGCCGGAGCTGATGAATTGGTCGATCACCACTTGCGCGCCGTTGGCGAAGTCGCCGAACTGGGCTTCCCAGATCGTCAGCGTGTTCGGTTCAGCGGTCGAGTAGCCGTATTCGAAGGCCAGTACGGCTTCTTCGGACAGCACCGAGTCGATGACGGTGAACGGCGCCTGGTTGTCCGACACGTTTTGCAGCGGAATGTAGGTACCTGCATCCCAACGCTCGCGGTTTTGATCGTGCAAGACGGCGTGGCGGTGCACGAAGGTGCCCCGGCCGGCATCCTGGCCCGTCAGGCGGATGGCGTAGCCGGACGATACCAGCGAGGCGTAGGCCAGGTGTTCGCCCATGCCCCAGTCCAGGTTCATTTCGCCACGGCCCATGGTGCCGCGGTCGCCCAGTACTTTTTCAACCAGCGAGTGGACCTTGAAGTCTTCCGGCACGGTGGTGATGCGGGTGGCCAGGCGTTTCAGTTCCGTCATCGGCACGGCGGTGTCGGCCGAATCGGTCCATTTCTTGTTCAGGAACGGCAGCCAGTCGACGGCGTACTTGTTCTTGAAGTTCGAGATGACCGGATCGACGGTATGCTTGCCGGCGTCCATGGCGTCGCGGAAGGCGGCCACCATCTTGTCGCCGCCATCGGCAGGGATCACGCCTTGCGCCACCAGCTTGTCCGCGTACAGCTTGCGGGTGCCTGGATGCTGGCCGATCTTCTTGTACATCAGTGGCTGCGTCAGTGCCGGCGTGTCTTGCTCGTTGTGGCCAAGCTTGCGGTAGCAGATGATGTCGAGGACGATGTCCTTCTTGAATTCCATGCGGTAGTCGAGCGCGATCTGCGTCGCCAGCACCACGGCTTCCGGATCATCGGCGTTGATGTGCAGGACCGGTGCTTCGATCATCTTGACGACGTCCGAGCAGTACAGGGTCGAGCGGGCATCGCGCGGATCCGAGGTGGTGAAACCGATCTGGTTGTTGATCACGATATGCACCGTGCCGCCGGTATGGTAGCCACGGGTTTGCGCCAGATTCAGCGTTTCCATGACCACGCCCTGGCCGGCGAAAGCGGCATCGCCGTGCACCAGGATAGGCAGCACTTGCGCGCCCTGCGCATCGCCGCGGCGATCCATGCGGGCCTTGACGGAACCTTCGACCACAGGGTTGACGATTTCCAGGTGCGACGGGTTGAACGCCAGCGACAGGTGGACCGGGCCGCCCGCGGTGGAGATGTCCGACGAGAAGCCTTGATGGTATTTCACGTCGCCGGCAGGCAGGTCGTCGCCATGCTTGCCTTCGAATTCTTCGAACAGTTCCTGCGGCGCTTTGCCCAAGGTGTTCACCAGCACGTTCAGGCGGCCGCGGTGGGCCATGCCGATGACGATTTCCTGCACGCCTTTTTCGCCGGCGCGCTGGATGGTTTCATCCATCGAGGCGATGAAGGTTTCGCCGCCTTCCAGGGAGAAGCGCTTCTGGCCCACGTAGCGGGTGTGCAGATAGCGTTCCAGGCCTTCAGCCGCGGTCAGGCGGTCGAGGATGTGGATTTTTTTCTCTGGGGTGAAATTCGGGGTGGAGCGGATCGATTCCAGTTTCTCTTGCAGCCAGCGCTTTTCGGCCGGGTCGGAGATGTACATGAATTCGGCGCCGATCGAACGCGTGTAGGTATCGCGCAGATAATTCAGCAGATCGCGCAGGGTGGCGGTCTCGGGGCCAAAATAGGTATTGCTGATGTTGAACACGGTGTCCATGTCCGCGTCGGTGAAACCGTAGAAGCTCGGCTCCAGTTCCGGGATCATCGGACGTTCCTGGCGTTGCAGCGGATCCAGATTGGCCCAGTGCGAACCGAGGTAGCGGTAAGCGGCGATCAGCTGCGTGGCGGCGACGCGCTTGCGGCCCATTTCGGCATCGAAGGAAGCGGTTACTGTGCGGATCGGACCAGCTTTTGCGCGCTCGGCGAACGAGGCGACGACGGAGGCATGCGCCACGTCAGGCTTGTTGGTGCCATCGACGGCAGGCACGTGCTGCATTGCGTCGAAGTAGGAACGCCAGTTATCGGGTACCGAGCCTGGGTTGTTCAGATACGCCTCGTACAGGTCTTCCACGTACGGAGCATTCCCACCGAACAGGTAGGAGTTGGTCGTTAATTGCTGCATATATTGCTCACCTTTCTTCGCGCTTCGCGAGGAATTAGCGGGTTAATCTAACCTTCCGCGACACGGCCTGACCGGTTAGCGGATTGCACATCAAGTTGTGGGGAAGGGCTTTTATATTGCACCAGCATTCTGCATACCGTCATTTAGAATAGCACGCGGTATTGTAACGCAACAACGACTAGTTGAATTTTATTTGGCAAGCAAATGTAAGCTGTGTTGTTGATTTTCCCGGGCTTGCAAGCCTGTCACTGTTATGCTTACAACACATCGGCGACCCTGCCGGCGTGCCGCTTGCGCCCAACTGGTCTGCCCGGCAACGGTGCCGCCGCGATGGCCGCAAGCCAATCGGCATCGCCGGCAAACCACTCCACCAGAAAGTCGAGCATGGTGCGCAGCAGGGGCGACATGTGCTGGCGCGAGGTGTAGACGCCGTAGATGCCCATGTCCTGCGGCTGGTACGCGGGCAGCAGCTCCACCAGTTGCCCGCTGGCGATCAGCGGCGCGGCCGAAAAGCGCGGCTGCATGGCGATGCCCGCCCCCGCCACCGTGGCCACCAGCAACACCAGCGATTCATTCGCCGACAGGCGGCCGCTGACGGGGACAGTGAGCGCTTCCCCGTCATGTGTAAATTGCCACAGGCTCTTGCCGAAATACGTGTACGTCAGGCAGTTGTGCAGGGCCAGGTCCTCCGCCCGGCGCGGCGTGCCGTGCGCCGCGAGGTACGATGGTGCGGCGCACACCACCGAGGCGCAGCTGGCCAGCTGGCGCGCGATCAGATTCGGCTCGAGCGCGTTGGTGATGCGGATCGCCAGGTCGATGCGCTGCTCCACCAGGTTGACGGCGCGGTTCTCCATCTGCAGGTCGACGGCGGCGCGCGGGTAGCGCCGCAGGTAAGCGGTTACTGCGCCAGCGAGCGCCGTCTGCGCCAAGGATTGCGAGCAGGTGATGCGCAGCAAACCGTGCGGCGTGTCGAGGCCCTCGGGCGAAGTGACGGCCATGGCGCCGGCCACTTCCAGCATCTGCCGGCAGCGCGCCAAGGTGGTCTCGCCCGCATCCGTCAGACTCAGACGGCGGGTGGTGCGATGCAACAGGCGCGCCCCCGCCCACGCTTCCATCTCGGCCAGATAGCGCGTCACCATGGCGCGCGACATGTCGAGCGCCTCGCTGGCGGCCACCATGCTGCCACGCTCGGCGATGGCGACGAATACTTGTGCGGCGGTGATACGGTCCATGCGGTACTCCCTTGATTCGTCCGATCCATGCAACTAAGTATTGCAATCTACCCTATTTGTCGCGCCTGGTCGAAAGAATAATATGTTTGCACGCGCCGCCCGCCTCCTCCCGCACCCGGGCAACCTTTCCGATGCGGCGCAGTTAGCGCACACCATCGCCACGACCGGCCAGCGGCATTGAACTGAAGCTGGAGCAGTGCCCTTACAAGGTAGCCAGGAAGCGCTCATACGCTTGCGCGCTGCGCGCCAGCCGCCCGGCATAGTCCGGCTCCTTCGGCCCGTCTTCCGCGCCATAGAAGGCAAAGAAGCGGCGGTTGTCGGCGCCGATGTACGCCAGGGTCACATCGAACGGCACCAGCAGCTGCGCCACGGTGACGTGCCACTTGCCTTCCGGCGTGAAATCGTCCTCGCGGATGCCGGCCGTCACAGCCAGCGCCACTTTTCTCCCCTTGAAGGCATCGCCGCCCATGCCATAGGCCCAGCCATACGCCAGCACCTCGTCGAGCCATTGCTTGAGCATGGGCGGGCAGTTGAACCAGTACACGGGGAACTGCAAGACCACGTTGGCGTGCGCCTCCACCAGCGCCTGCTCGCGCGCCACGTCGATATTTCCATCAGGGTAAGCCTGGTGCACGTCGTGGATGGTGTAGCGGTCGGGATACTGCGCCAACTCCTGCAGCCAGCGCTTGTTGGCGACCGACGTGCCGATGGAGGGATGGAAGACGATAACGAGAGTTTTCATCATGCTGCTTTCCTGAAAATGGGTGGATGCACCGGCCCCGCGTTCACAGAAAAGCAGGCAAGCCGGTACCCTGCCCCGTGGCGCATGGCGCATGGCACATGACCGTGCGCCAGCAGAGGCAAAAACAGCATAACCATCGCGAGTACTTTTCACAAGTACGCACATTAACTAACCATACAGGAGGAAAAGTAAGTTACTTGGCCATGCAAAGCCCCTTGGGCATGCGCATCCGAGTCAAACTGGCTGGTGCCGCTCACCCCATTCGCACAGGGTATGCAACACGGGGATCAGCGAGGCGCCCTTGCTGGAGAGCGAATATTCCACCTTGGGCGGCACTTGCGGATATTCCTTGCGCACGATCAGCGCATCCGCTTCCAGCTCCTTCAGCACGACGCTGAGGGTCTTGAAGGCGATGCCGCCGAGATGGCGCTTGAGTTCGTTATGCCGCAGCACGGTGTTTTCCGCCAGCGCATACAGGATCAGCATCTTGTACTTGCCGCCGATCAGCGACAAGGTGTAGCCGAAGGCCGTATCGCCGAGGGCCACGCCGCCGGGGGCGCAGGTGTCTTCATTCATCGCGTTGTATTTCCTGTGGATCCAGGGCCCGAGCATAACAGCCCGGCATAAAAAAACGGGCCGAAGCCCGTTTTTGTTTGCTCGATACCGCTCTGGATTAACGCTTGTCCAGTGGCAGTACTTCACGCGTGGTCGAACCGACGAACAGCTGGCGCGGACGGCCGATTTTTTGCTCTGGGTCGGCGATCATTTCGTTCCACTGGGCGATCCAGCCGATCGTACGGGCCATAGCGAAGATACCGGTGAACAGCGACACAGGGATGCCCAGCGCCGATTGCACGATGCCCGAGTAGAAGTCGACGTTCGGGTACAGTTTGCGCGACACGAAGTATTCGTCGTTCAGTGCAATCTTTTCCAGTTCCATCGCCAGCTTGAACAGCGGGTCGTCTTGCAGACCCAGTTCTTGCAACACTTCGTAGCAGGTTTCACGCATCAGCTTGGCGCGTGGATCGAAGTTCTTGTACACGCGGTGGCCAAAGCCCATCAGCTTGACGCCGGAGTTCTTGTCCTTGACTTGCTCGATGAAGGCAGGGATGTTCTCGACGGTGCCGATTTCTTTCAGCATGTTGAGTGCCGCTTCGTTGGCGCCGCCGTGGGCAGGGCCCCACAGGCAGGCGATACCGGCAGCGATACAGGCGAACGGATTGGCGCCCGACGAACCGGCCAGACGGACGGTCGATGTCGATGCGTTTTGCTCGTGGTCCGCGTGCAGGATCAGGATGCGGTCCAGGGCGCGCACCAGCACGTCGTTGACCTTGTACTCTTCGCACGGATTGGCGAACATCATGTGCATGAAGTTGGCGCTGTACGACAGGTCGTTGCGTGGGTACACGAACGGCTGGCCGACCGAGTACTTGTAGGTCATGGCGACCAGGGTTGGCATCTTGGCGATCAGGCGGATGGCCGACACTTCGCGGTGACGCGGGTCGTTGATGTCCAGCGAATCATGGTAGAACGATGCCAGCGCGCCAACGGTGCCCACCAGGACCGACATCGGATGCGCGTCGCGGCGGAAGCCACGGAAGAAGAATTGCATCTGTTCGTGCACCATCGTGTGCTTGGTGACGGTGTCGACGAACTTGGCTTTCTGGGCCGCGTTCGGCAGTTCGCCGTTCAGCAGCAGGTAGCACGATTCCATGAAGTCGGCGTTGACGGCCAACTGTTCGATCGGGTAACCACGGTACAGCAGCTCGCCCTTGTCGCCGTCGATGTAGGTGATCGACGAGTTACAGGCGGCCGTCGACATAAAGCCTGGGTCGTAGGTGAACTTGCCGCTACCGGCGTACAGTTTGCGGATGTCGATGACGTCCGGGCCAACCGTGCCTTTGTAGATTGGAAATTCAAGCGATGGGCTGCCATCGGAGAACGACAGGGTAGCTTTTGTGTCAGAGATATTCATGGGCTCTTCCTTCTCGGGAGTGAGTCGAAATTAAAATCAAAAATTCTGGCTGCAATTCGCACCGCATTCGGCAGTGCTACAGCGCGCCACTCGCACCGTTTGCAATATATCGCCCAGGCGTCTAGGCAATGCGCAGTCGTTGCAGCAGTGCGCGCACATGCGGCAGATCGACTTCGCCTTCCGGCTCTTTACGGGCCAGTACCAGATCCATTAACGCATTGTCCGATAAATCCAGCAAACGCGTCAGCGCGTCAACTTCTTCATCGGTCAATTCGGTTTCATACGCATCGAGAAAACGGGTCAGGATAATGTCGTTTTCCAGCAGGCCACGGCGTGAACGCCAGCGCAGGCGGGCGCGGTTGGCCGGGTCGGCCTGATGCGAGGACAAAATTGATTCTGTCATTTGGTTTACCACTTTACGTGTGCCTTGCGGCACGGTGCTGCTTTGCAGGCGCCGCCTGCAGGCAAGAGAGGATACCCTCTTCCCGCAAACGGCGCCCGGCGGATGCGATCAGGGGGATCAGATCGCGCGGCGGACCATCAATTCCTTGATCTTGCCGATCGCCTTGTTCGGGTTCAACCCTTTCGGGCAGACGTCGACGCAGTTCATGATCGAATGGCAGCGGAACAGGCGGTACGGGTCTTCCAGGTTGTCCAGACGCGCGCCGGTGGCTTCGTCGCGCGAATCGGCGATGAAGCGGTAGGCTTGCAGCAGGCCAGCCGGGCCGACGAATTTGTCCGGATTCCACCAGAACGACGGGCACGACGTGGAGCAGCATGCGCACAGGATGCACTCGTACAGGCCATCGAGTTCTTCGCGCTGTTCCGGCGACTGCAGGCGCTCTTTTTCAGGCGGGATCGAATCGTTGATCAGGAAAGGCTTGATCGAATCGTACTGCTTGAAAAATTGCGTCATGTCGACGATCAGGTCGCGGATGACTGGCAAGCCTGGCAACGGACGCAGCACGATAGGCTCCGACAGTTCGTTCAGGTTGGTGGTGCATGCCAGGCCGTTCTTGCCGTTGATGTTCATCGCGTCCGAACCGCACACGCCTTCGCGGCACGAGCGGCGCAGGGCCAGCGAGTCATCGACGTCCGCCTTGATGCGCTGCAGTGCGTCGAGCAGCATCTTGTCGGTGTCTTTCAGTTCGACCGTCAGGTCTTGCATGTACGGCTTGGCATCCTGGTCAGGATCGTAGCGGTAGATTTTGAATTTAAGAGTGCGTGCCATGGTATAGCCTTAGAAAGTACGTGGTTTCGGTTTGAAGGTATCAACCGTCAGCGGCTTGGTCACGACTGGCTTGTATTCCAGTCGGTTGCCTTCCGAATACCACAGAGTGTGCTTCATCCAGTTGTCGTCGTCACGTTGCGGATGGTCGTCCTGGGCATGGGCGCCGCGCGATTCTTTGCGGGCTGCCGCCGAAACGATGGTCGCTTTCGCCGTTTCGATCAGATTGTCCAGCTCCAGCGCTTCCACGCGGGCCGTGTTGAAGACCATCGATTTATCCTTGAAGGAGACGTGCTTGCGGCGCTCGTCGAGCTTCATGATTTCTTCGACGCCCTTGTTCAGCATCTCGTCGGTACGGAACACGCCGCAGTACTTCTGCATCGTTGCGCGGATGTCGTTCGCCACGCCCTGCACGGTTTCCGTGCCGGTCGAGTTTTCCAGGCGCGCCAGGCGGCCCATGGCAAATTCGGCGGCATCGGCTGGCAAAGGCTTGTTTTCCTTGGCTTTCAGGCCGCTGTTGACGATGTGGTTACCGGCCGCGCGGCCGAAGACCACCAGGTCGAGCAGCGAGTTCGTGCCCAGGCGGTTGGCGCCGTGCACGGACACGCAGGCGCATTCGCCGATCGCGTACAGACCGTTGACAACCTTGGCCGAATTATCCGGACCGGTCGGGGTGACGACCTGGCCATGGATGTTCGTCGGGATGCCGCCCATCTGGTAGTGAATCGTCGGCACGACAGGAATCGGTTCCTTGGTGGCGTCGACGTTGGCGAACTTGTGGCCGATTTCCAGAATCGACGGCAAGCGCTTGGCGATGGTGTCGGCGCCGATATGGCGCAGGTCCAGCATCACGTGATCCTTGTTAGGACCGCAGCCGCGGCCTTCCTTGATTTCCTGGTCCATCGAACGCGAGACGAAGTCGCGCGGCGCCAGATCCTTCAAGGTCGGCGCATAGCGCTCCATGAAGCGTTCGCCTTCGCTATTGATCAGGATGCCGCCTTCGCCGCGCACGCCTTCAGTGATCAATACGCCCGCGCCGGCCACGCCGGTCGGGTGGAACTGCCAGAATTCCATGTCTTGCAGCGGCAAGCCGGCGCGTGCCGCCATGCCCATGCCGTCGCCCGTGTTGATGAAGGCATTCGTCGATGCGGCGAAGATACGGCCTGCGCCGCCCGTTGCCATGACCGTCGTTTTTGCTTCCAGGATCATGCATTCGCCGGTTTCCATTTCCAGCGCGACCACACCGATCACGTCGCCTTCGGCGTCACGGATCAGATCAAGCGCCATCCATTCGACGAAGAAGTGCGTACGGGCGCGGACGTTGCGCTGGTACAGCGTGTGCAACAGGGCGTGACCGGTACGGTCGGCTGCCGCGCAAGCGCGCTGCACCGGCTTTTCGCCGAAGTGGGCCGTGTGGCCGCCGAATGGACGCTGATAGATGGTGCCGTCAGGGTTGCGGTCGAATGGCATGCCGAAGTGTTCCAGTTCGTACACGACCTTCGGTGCTTCGCGGCACATGAATTCGATGGCATCCTGGTCGCCCAGATAGTCGCCACCCTTGACGGTGTCGAACATGTGCCAGAACCAGTTGTCTTCGGCCATGTTGCCGAGCGACGCGCCGATACCGCCCTGCGCCGCCACGGTGTGCGAGCGGGTCGGGAAAACTTTCGACAAAACAGCGACGTTCAGACCGGCTTCAGCCAGTTGCAACGACGCGCGCATGCCGGAACCGCCGGCGCCAACGATGACCGCATCAAAGCGGCGGGTAGGGATTGCAGATTTATATGCTGCCACGATTACACACTCCAGAGTATCTGTACCGTCCAGCCGGCACAAGCGATCAACCACAGCATGGTGGCAATTTGCAGGGTCAGACGGAGGCCAGCGCTTTTCACGTAGTCCATCCAGATGTCGCGTACGCCGACCCATGCGTGGTAGAACAGGGCGACGAAGGTCACCAGGCTGAACAATTTAAACCACTGCTGTGCGAACAGACCAGCCCAGCCTTCATAGCTGAAGTTGCTGCCGGTCAGGAAAGAAATAAGCAGGATGGCCACATAGGCCACCATGACGATGGCGGTAACGCGTTGCGCCAGCCAATCGCGCAAGCCGTAATGGGCACCGACGACGAGGCGTTTCGGTCCGATATTATTGTCTGCCATGTTTAAAATACTCCAAACAGTTTCAAAGCGACCAGAGCCGTTAACACCAGGCTCACGACCAGCACGGACGAGGCGGTCTTGCGTGCCGAATCTTTTTCGATGGCAACGTGCACGTCCATGAACAGGTGACGGATACCGGCGCAGAAGTGGTGCAGGAAGGCCCAGACCAGACCCAGGGTGATCAGCTTGACGAACCAGTGCGAGGCGATGCCCTGGAAGTAGGCGTAGGACATTTCGGAACGCAGGCTCAGTTCCAGCATGTACAGTATGCATGGCAGCAAGGCGAAAATGATGAAACCGCTGATGCGATGCAGGATCGAGACGATGGCGCCGACAGCCATGCGGTAGTTCGACAATTCGGTAACATGAATGTTACGGAATTGCGGCCGTTCTTTTTTTGGTACTTCTCTTACGGCTTCAGACATAACAAAAACCTCCCCTTTGAATTTCAACTAAATATTGAAGCCGCGATTTTCGCCGATTTTCGCAACCCATACCAATATCTATTGTTACATATAACCAAAATGGTTTTTTACTACAAAATACCGCGCTACTTTCCGTAGTTCACGTAATTTAATTACAGAATCGCCGGCAAAACACGGCCCGCCGGGGCGGGCCATGCTGTCGCTGCGCTTTCCGCTGTCTCCGTTGCCCGCCTTGCGGCAGGCATCTTGCAAGCGATGCACTTCAGCCTTGCTGCTTGTTCGGGCACCCAAGGGTGCCCCGCCGCTTCAGCTGAGTTCATTCTGATAATGATGGCGACTGGTCAGGTACAGGCCCCGGCGCAGTTCAACCGGCTTGTCGCCGTAGGTAAACGACACGCGCTCGGAACTGAGCAAGGGCGTGCCGAGGTCGATATTTAACAATTGGGCGGCGCCCGCGTCGGCGCACACGGCGCGGATCTGTTCGGACGCGCGTATCATGCGCGTGCCAAATTCCGTTTCGAACAGGCCGTACATGGGGCCCTTGTATTCCACCAGGCGCTCGGCCGTCAGGCCCTTGAAGATCAGGCCAGGCAGCCACAGCTCTTCGACGATGGTCGGCACGCCGTCGAAATACTGCACACGCTTGATGAAGATGACGGCGTCGCCGGACTTCAGGTCCATCAGGCGCGCCACGTCGGCTGGCGCGCGCACGCGCTTGACTTCGATAAACTTGCTTTCGGGATAATGCGGCACGCCTTCGTCCGGCACCAGGCGCAGGAAGCGGAAATGCGCGCGCGCCTCATGGTGGGTGGAAACGAAGGTACCCTTGCCCTGGCGGCGCATGACGAGATTCTCGGCGGCCAGTTCATCGATGGCCTTGCGCACCGTGCCCTGGCTGACCTTGAAGCGCCCTGCCAGCTCGACTTCGCTGGGAATCAGCTCGCCCGGCTTCCATTCGCCCGATTGCAGGCTCTGCGTGATGAGCGCCTTGATCTGCTGGTACAGGGGACTGAAGGTGGGCGAGGCAGTTGCGGCAGGCGCGGCCACGACTGTGGAGGCAGTGGTATTGACGCTGGCAACAGGGGGGGCGGCGGGGCTGCCGGCTGCGGCAACGGGCGTGGCCGGGGTGCCCGCGGTCGGACTGACCGCCCCGCTTGCAGCAGTGGCATTGTTGGTCAGATTGGACGAGGCGGAATTCATAGTCCGACATTTCAACACAAATCACTGCCCGCGTCCAGTAAAAGACTCGTAGTTATCTGTCTTATATAAGACATAAGATATGATTGACAGATAGGGATCGGAGGCCTAAACTGCCCTCGATAAAACTTGTGAGCCAGCGTTTTATGTTGTTGGCCAGCCACTCTGGCCTCGTGCAGCACAAGCGTGACGGCAGCGTACACCAGCATTTCGGTGGCGCGGGCCGGTTTTGGTATCATTATAGTTTTTCCGGATAAGCGTAAGCCCAGCTTCAAGCCCGTTTTCTTTCCCATTTTTGGAGATTCATCATGGCTAAAACCCCAATGCGTGTTGCAGTGACCGGCGCCGCCGGCCAGATCGGCTACGCCCTGTTGTTCCGCATCGCCAATGGCGACATGCTCGGCAAAGACCAGCCTGTCATCTTGCAACTGCTTGAAATCCCGGACGAAAAAGCCCAGAAGGCGCTCAAGGGCGTGATGATGGAAATCGACGACTGCGCATTCCCGCTGCTGACGGAAATGACCGCCCACTCCGATCCGCTGACCGCCTTCAAGGATGTCGACGTGGCCGTCCTGGTTGGCGCGCGTCCACGCGGCCCAGGCATGGAACGCAAGGACCTGCTGGAAGCAAACGCCCAGATCTTCACGGTGCAAGGCAAGGCGCTCGACGCCGTCGCTTCGCGCAATGTCAAAGTACTGGTAGTCGGCAACCCTGCCAACACCAACGCCTACATCGCCATGAAATCGGCGCCATCGCTGCCAGCGAAAAACTTCACCGCCATGCTGCGCCTGGACCACAACCGCGCGCTGTCGCAAGTCGCTGCCAAGACCGGCACCGCCGTCAAGGATATCGAGAAGCTGACCGTGTGGGGCAACCACTCGCCAACGATGTACGCCGACTACCGCTTCGCCACCGTCAACGGCAAGGCTGTGAAAGACCTGATCAACGACCAGGAATGGAACGCCAACACCTTCCTGCCGACCGTCGGCAAGCGCGGCGCGGCCATCATCGAAGCGCGCGGCCTGTCGTCGGCAGCGTCGGCAGCGAACGCCGCCATCGACCACATCCATGACTGGATGCTGGGCACGGCTGGCAAGTGGACCACCATGGGCGTTCCTTCGGATGGCTCGTATGGCATTCCTGAAGGCACCGTGTTCGGCTTCCCGGTCACCACCGACAACGGTGAGTACACCATCGTTCAAGGTCTGGAAATCGATGCATTCTCGCAAGAGCGCATCAACCTGACCCTGAAAGAACTGACCGAAGAGCGCGAAGGCGTGAAACACCTGCTGGCCTAAGTCCAGTTTTGGCGGCGCGGCAATGCGCCGCCCGCCAAAGAAGGCCGCCCCGCGAGATTCGCGGCGCGGCTGTTTTCCCAAGTAGTTTTTACCTGCAGAAATGCCTTAAGCATGCACCCTTCCGAGGTTTTATTCCAAGGCAAACGCCAGCCGCTGTTGCTCGCCGCTTGCGACCACTACGCCGGCTCCGAAAAGCTGATGCGTAAATCGATTGCTTTGCAACAAGAGCTTGGCCCCCTGTTCGACATCACGTTCGACTGCGAAGACGGCGCCAGCGCCGGCAATGAAGAAGCCCACGCCCTGATGATCGCCGGTCTGCTGGCCAGCGACGAGAACCAGTTCAACCGCATCGGCGTGCGCGTGCACGACGTCGACAGCCCGTTTTTCGCGCGCGATGTGGAAATCATCTGCACCGCCGCGTCCCGCCTGGCCTACATCGCCGTGCCCAAGGTGGGCGGCGTGCAGGATGCCATGCTGGCCATCGACCTGATCAACCTGCACGCGCGCCGCGCCGGCCGCAACAACCTGCCCGTGCACATCCTGATCGAGACGCATGGCGCGCTGCGCGACGCCTATGCGATCGCCGCCCTGCCCCAGGTCGAATGCCTGTCCTTCGGCATCATGGATTTCGTTTCGGCCCACTACGGCGCCATTCCCGCCGCCGCCATGCGCACGCCGGGCCAGTTCACGCACCCGCTGGTGGTGCGCGCCAAGCTGGAAGTGGCGGCCGCCTGCCACGCGCACGGCAAGGTGCCGTCGCATAACGTGACGACGGACGTGCGCGATTCGGCCGTGGTGGCGAATGACGCCCAGCGCGCGACAGCCGAGTTCGGCTACACGCGCATGTGGAGCATCCACCCGGACCAGATCAAGCCCATCATCAAGGCCTTCACGCCGCGCCTGTCCGAAGTCAACGAGGCCAGCAACATCCTCAATGAAGCGCTGCGCGCCAACTGGGGACCGATTGCGCAAAATGGCCGCTTGCACGACCGCGCCAGCTACCGATATTATTGGACCGTTTTGCAACGCGCCAAACTGGCGGGCCTCGGCCTGCCCGAGGCGGCCGCTGCATTACTCAACACCCCCTCTTCCAGCACCACTGAAAACTGACAGGAATTACACGATGTCCCTCTCCAAATTAGCCATTGCCTGCAGCGTCGCGCTGGGCGCCATGACCCTCACGCTGGCGCCAGCCAGCTTCGCCGCCACGGCAGAGGCAAATCCCAAGGCCGTGAAGGCTGCCAAGGCCAAGCCAAAAGCCAAGACCACCAAGGCCAAGGCAGCCGCCAAGGAAGCCCATCCGCTCGCCATGTCAGTCGCCGACAAGGAAGAATCCGACGAACCGGACACCGCGGGCTCGGCCTCCACCGATTTCAATTGTGAACTTGGTAATAAAATTACCATCTACACCAATGCGACTGACGACAAACACATCGCCCTGCGCTGGAAGAAGCGCCTGCACCGCCTGAGCCGCGTTGGCACCACCACCGGCGCCAACCGCTTCGAGAACCGTCTGTACGGTCTCGTGTGGATCGGCATCCCGGCCAAAGGCATGCTGCTCGATTCCAAGCAGGGCCGCCAGCTGGCCAATGAATGCAAGGATGCGGAGCAAGCCAAGCCGGCGGCAGTGGTGGAAGCCGCGCCATCGCTGGGCGTGCTGCCGGCAACCGGCGGCTGATGTGAGCAGCAAGGGCCTCTTCGGGGGCTCAGTCATGTTTTGTAATTTGAATAATCAATAAATAGACGATACCCAACAAGGAGAGGTCATGTCCCGCAACACTCTGAACACGCTCAAGGACTTTAATATTTCGGATAGCAAGAAGGGCAAGCTGTACTCCCTGCCTGCGCTGGAAAAAAGCCTGGGCATCAATGTCTCCCGCCTGCCAGTGTCGATTCGTATCGTGCTCGAATCGGTATTGCGCAACTGCGACGGCAAAAAAGTCACCGAAGAACACGTCAAGCAATTGGCGAGCTGGGGCCCGACCGCCGAGCGCACCGACGAGATCCCGTTCGTAGTGGCGCGCGTCGTGCTGCAGGACTTCACCGGCGTACCATTGCTGGCCGACCTGGCAGCGATGCGCAACGTGGCCGCCAAGATGGGCATCAACGCCAAGAAGATCGAACCTTTGGTACCGGTCGACCTGGTGGTCGACCACTCGGTGACCATCGATCACTACCGCGAAAAGAAAGCGCTGGACCTGAACATGAAACTGGAATTCTCGCGTAACAACGAGCGTTACCAGTTCATGAAATGGGGCATGCAGGCATTCGACACCTTCGGCGTCGTGCCACCAGGCTTCGGCATCGTCCACCAGGTCAACCTGGAATACCTGGCGCGCGGCGTGCACCACGCAGGCAAAAAAGCCGGCGACGTGTACTACCCTGACACCCTGGTCGGCACCGACTCGCACACCACCATGATCAACGGCATCGGCGTGGTCGGCTGGGGCGTGGGCGGCATCGAGGCGGAAGCCGGCATGCTGGGCCAACCGGTCTACTTCCTGACGCCAGACGTCATCGGCGTGAACCTGTCGGGCGCATTGCGCGAAGGCTGCACCGCCACCGACCTGGTACTGACCATCACCGAACTGCTGCGCAAAGAAAAAGTCGTCGGCAAGTTCGTCGAATTCTTCGGCGATGGCACCGAATCCTTGACCCTGACCGACCGCGCGACGATCGCCAACATGGCACCGGAATACGGCGCGACCATGGGCTTCTTCCCGGTCGACGAAGCGACCATCGACTACTTCAAGGGCACCGGCCGCAGCAAGGCTGAAATCGCCGCATTCGAAGGCTACTTCAAGGCGCAGAACCTGTTCGGCGTGCCAAAAGCCGGCGACATCGACTACACCCGCGTGGTGGAACTGGACCTGGCATCGGTTGCTCCGTCGCTGGCCGGCCCGAAACGCCCGCAAGACCGTATCGAAATCGGCAATGTGAAAGCGAACTTCGCCGAACTGTTCGCCAAGCCAACCTCGGAAAACGGCTTCAACAAGAACCCGGCCGACCTGAACGCCGTGTACGAGACCACCAACAACGTGAAAGTGTCGAACGGCGACGTGCTGATCGCCGCGATCACCTCGTGCACCAACACCTCGAACCCGAGCGTGATGCTGGCTGCCGGCCTGCTGGCCAAGAAAGCCGTCGAAGCCGGCCTGAAAGTCGCGCCGCACATCAAGACCTCGCTGGCCCCTGGCTCGCGCGTCGTGACCGAGTACCTGACCGCTGCCGGCCTGCTGCCTTACCTGGAAAAACTGGGCTTCGGCGTGACCGCCTACGGCTGCACCACCTGTATCGGCAATGCGGGCGACCTGACGCCCGAGCTGAACGCAGCGATCGCCACGCACGATATCGTCGCGTCGGCCGTGCTGTCGGGTAACCGTAACTTCGAAGCGCGTATTCACCCGAACATCCGCTCGAACTTCCTCGCTTCGCCACCGCTGGTCGTCGCTTACGCCATCGCCGGCAACATGACGCGCGACCTGATGACGGAACCAGTCGGCAAGGGCAAGGGCGGCAAGGACATCTACCTGGGCGACATCTGGCCAACCTCGGCTGAAGTGTCGGCCATGATGAAGTTCGCCATGAACGCCAAGGTGTTCAAGGACAACTACGCCGACGTCAAGGGCGCACCAGGCAAGCTGTGGGAAAAAGTCACGACCGTGTCCGGTCAAGTCTACAACTGGCCAAAATCGACCTACATCGCGGAACCACCGTTCTTCGACAACTTCTCGATGACGCCAGCGGCAGTGGCCACCGGCATCGAAGGCGCGCGCGCACTGGGCGTGTTCGGCGATTCCATCACCACCGACCACATCTCGCCAGCCGGCTCGATCCAGGAAAACGGTCCTGCAGGCAAATGGCTGAAGGAAAACGGCGTCCTGAAAGCGGACTTCAACTCCTACGGCTCGCGTCGCGGCAACCATGAAATCATGATGCGCGGCACGTTCGCCAACGTGCGCATCAAAAACCGCATGATCCCTGCCAAAGCAGACGGTTCGGCGGTCGAAGGCGGCATCACGATCCACCAGCCTTCCGGCGAAGAAATGTCGATCTACGACGCAGCAATGAAATATGTTGCTGAAGGCACGCCAACCATGGTCTTCGGCGGCGAAGAGTACGGTACGGGCTCGTCGCGCGACTGGGCAGCCAAGGGCACCCAGCTGCTGGGTGTGAAAGCCGTGATCACCCGTTCGTTCGAGCGTATTCACCGCTCGAACCTGGTGGGCATGGGCGTGTTGCCGCTGCAATTCATCGGCGACGACAGCGTGCAAACCCTGGGCATCACCGGCAAGGAAACCTTCGACCTGAAAGGCCTCGAAGGCGAAATCAAGCCACAGCAACTGGCTACCCTGGTGATCCACCGCGCTGACGGCAGCAGCCAGGAAGTCAAAGTCCTGCTGCGCATCGATACGCCGATCGAAGTCGATTACTACAAGCATGGCGGTATCCTGCCATTCGTGCTGCGTCAATTGCTGGCCGAGTAATCAGCCCAGCTGTGAGGCAAGATCAAAGCGCCGGTTCCGACCGGCGCTTTTTTTCGTCCCTGCATCCCGTTCCGACTTGAAATTTCGACTATTGGCATGATCTAAGGACAGCTTACGTATTGCGTGCGGCTGAATCCTCTACAATACGGTTATAAGGGTTTATCATTGTTTGACTGATCCATTTTTTTCACTTTCCGAGACTCTTATCCCGCTATGCGTCGTCCTTCCAAAGATTCATCCCATAAACTGACTGCCGACAGCCAGCGCCTGGTCACCTTTGCCCAGGCGATCGTACAGGCAGCCAGCCGTCTCGAAGAGCGGTCCTGGGAACACAGCCTGGATACGCAGCTCCAGAAATTACTCAAAACCGGCCACCAGGACACCATCGACAACACCCTGGGCAGCCTGTTCAAGGATGACTTGAACGCCTATGACGTGCTGATGGACTGCGTTGAAGCCGTCAGCGAATCGACCGTCGTCACGCATGAAGACGTGCGCTACGACGCCCTGCTCGTCGCCGTGCCCATCCTCGCGTGGACGCGCTTTTCCATCGCCTCCGGCCCCATGGCCGGCGACGCGCACGGTGTACTGTCGGCGCATTTCGCCGCCCACCTGCTGGCCGATGGCACGAAGATGGCCATGGCGCCAACGCTCTACTCGATCGACCAGCTGCCGCGCAGCCACGTCGAGACCTATGCCAAGACGCAGAAGCTGGCACTGGCCGCGCTGAAAGGCACGGCCGTCAAGCCGTCAGGCAAAGAAGCGGAAACGGCGCCCTTCCTGGCCGACACGCGCTACCTGCTGGTGGCCGTGGTGGCCCCTGCGGGCGCGCCGCTGTTCCGCTGGCAGACGCCTTCGAGCCAGCTCGACTTCATCGCCGAACGCAGCGCCGCCCTGGAACAATGGCGCACGCAGGCGACGCCGACGTTCGCCCGCCTGCTGCCTGGCTGCGGCCTGGAATTGCTGCTGCCGGAAGCGTACTACGTGGCCTGCCGCGAAGCGGACAAGCTGATACGCCCCGTCTCCGTGCGCGCCGCCGTGCACTACCTGACGCATACGCTGGCCATCGAGCCGTCGGAGCTGCGCGCCGTCATCGCCGGCTTCGGCGAGGAGGCGGCCGATGGCCAGGTGGACGAGTACCGCATCGCCTTCACCCTGCGCCAGGCGCCGGACGTCATCTACGGCATCGTCTGGCCTTTGTACGGCCAGGAAGACGAGGATGGCACGCCGATCGAAGGCCTGATCCAGGTCGGCATCGCCGCGCTGGACAAGCAAAAGACGCCCGTCGATGAAATCATCGAGCACCTGAACGCCGCCGGCGTGACGCAGATCAAGCGCCACGCGGAACGTTTTGTCGGTGAATACTGCGACGATTGCGGCGCGCCCCTGTTTGCCGATCCTGTCGGCGAGCTGGCGCATGCGGAAATGCCGGAAGATACGCCGCAAGGTACAGAGCACTTCCATTAATGCAGGCTTGTCGGATTACGCGCTGCGCGCTAATCCGACCTACGCTGCTGTCATAAGCCGTAGGTCGGATTAGCCGGCACGGCGTAATCCGACAACAGCGTTGGCGCATAAAAAAGGCGGAACCTCGGTTCCGCCTTTTTCATTGCAACGTCATTTACAACACCATCACCACTGTGAAAACGGATGGCGAATCAGATTCGCGTTGTAATAGCGAACATCGCCCGACACTTCCGCGCCGATCCACTCCGGTTTTTCGAAGGCCTGGTCTTCCGAGGCCAGTTCGATCTCGGCCACCACCAGGCCCGCATTGGCGCCCAGGAACTCGTCGACTTCCCACACCATGCCCGCGTGTTCGATGCGGTGGCGATACTTTTCGATCAGCGGCTGTTCGCACAGGCCGTCGAGCAGTTCGGCCGCGTCGGCCAGCGGAATCGGATACTCCCACTCGCCGCGTGTTGCACCCACGTTCGCGCCCTTGATGGTCAGCATCGCTTGCCCGCCCTCGATGCGCACGCGCACCACGCGCTCGCGCGCGGACGACAGATAGCCCTGGCGCAGCAGGACCGGCTGGCCCAGGCCGCGCCAGGCGTCGCCGGCCAGCAAAAATTTACGCTCGATCTCGATACCCATGAACAACGCCGTTCAATCCAGCGACAGCAGGATAGGCTGCAGCATGGCCGCGCCCAGGGCCGCGCTGCGCGCGCCGTTCCAGCCGACGGCTGGATCCGGCAAGTCGGCGTTTTCCTTGAACGGCATTTCCAGGGTCAGCGCCAGGCAGCCGAAGTGGTGGCCGATGTATTTCGACGCCAGGGTCAGCATGTCCGACTTGTACTTGCTGGCCGCGTAGCCGAACTTGTCCTGGAAGTCGGGGCTGGCCTGCTTGTAGCGCTCGATGAAGGCTTTCTGGTGCGCCGCTTGCGCCGGGGTGAAGTTTTCCAGCATTTCATTGCCGGCCACAAAGTTGTACGGCAGCGCTTCATCGCCGTGGATGTCGAAGAACATGTCGACGCCCGTTTCGTGGATCTTGTTTTTCACGCACAGCACTTCCGGGCTGGACTCCAGCGAAGGCGTCATCCATTCGCGGTTCAGGTTGGCGCCTGCCGCATTCGTGCGCAGGTTGCCGCGGATGGAGCCGTCCGGATTCATGTTCGGCACGATGTGGAACACGGCGCGCTGCAACAGTTTGCGCGCGATCGGATTGGCGTCGTCGAGCAGCGAGTCGATCAGGCCTTCGACGAACCATTCGGCCATCGATTCGCCCGGATGCTGGCGTGCGATGACCCAGATTTTCTTTTCCGCCTGCGGGTTGCCGATGGTAACCATGTTCATGTCGCGGCCGTCGACCGTGCTGCCCAGGTCGGACACGCGCGCCAGCGGATGCTCGGCCACTTCACCCAGCAGGCGCAAATGGCGTTCCCACGAATACGGCTCGAAGTAGGCGTAGTACACGCTGTCGAGTTCAGGCGTGTGCGAGATCGTCATGACCTGGCCATCGAACGCCGTCGGTACGCGGAACCAGTTTTCGCTGTCGTAGCTGGCCACGGCCTGGTAGTCTTCATAGCCGGCAGGATAGGTGGCCTGGCCCGCGTTCAGGAAGCGCATCGTGCATGCCTGGCCCCGCGCGCCCTGCAGGCGGAAGTGGAACCACTGGTGGATGTCGGCGTGGCTATCCTTGCGCAAGTTCAGGTCGATGGCGCCGGCACTGTTGGCGCTCACCACGTCGATGGCGCCCGAGTCGAAGTTCTGGCTGATTTTAATGGTCATGTAATGATCCCGTCCGAATGTAAGTGTTACGGCGTTGCCTCGTGGGCTCCGCCGTCGCGCTAAAAAACGCAGTGTAAGCTATCCCGCTATTTTCCGCCCTTTGGCACCGTTCGCAAAGCCTGGTCTGGTGATTTATGCACCAATCCGGGGCATCGATGGAAAAGTGCCGGGCAAAAGCACGAAAAATCGGTGAGCTGTTGCATCTACCGGACAAAAAACTGCTTTGTAACAGCCGCTGACACATTAGCGCCGGGCCGCCCCCCTATAATTCTTGCTTTCATAGAGTCGCCAGGAAAGAGTCGTGGACAAGAAGTTAACTAACATCCAGGAAAGAAAGTTACGCGAGGCGCAGGCGCGGCGCGAGCACATCATCGACGTCGTCAAAGATCTCATCAAGAAGGGTGGCGCGCGCGCCGTCTCCATCCGCAAGGTGGCCGAGGCGGCCGGCTTTTCCACCACCGTCGTGTACGCCCTGTTCCGCGACAAGGCCACCCTGATCGCCCAGGCCATGGACAAGGATTTGCTGGAACTGGTGCGCGCCATGCGCACGGCCTGCGCCACCAGCATGGACCCATGGGAACGCATCAGCCTGATCGGCCGCGCCTACATCGAGTACGGCTTCCAGCATCCCGACGAGTATTCGCTGATCTTCATGGAGCTGCGTCCGCACGCGGAAGTCGACGCCGTCGAAGTGGAGCACGGCAATATCGAGCAAGACCCGTACGCCTATGCGCTGCACCTGTTTACCGAACTGGCGCAAGCGGGCCAGGTACGCCAGGATCCGCCGGCACTGCACACGATGACGCAAATCTTCTGGCAATCGCTGCACGGCCTCGTGTCGCTGCGCATCGTCATGGATGCGGGCGACCCATGGACGCCGCACCCGGAAATGAACGCACATATCGACGACTTGCTGGCCGTCGTCACGACAGGCATCCGCCTGCGCTTTGCGCCGCTCTCCTGACGTTTGATCCAGCGCAAACTGCACCCGTCAAAAAAGCGGACAGTGAAGTGAAGCCGCCTGCGCCGATGCAGCGCGGCTGGCACGCGAAGGAGTGCGAGATGAACGAAGCCTATGCCACGGACCGGCTTGACAAACAGCAAAGCGCGAACAATGCTGTACGCATGGAAGCGCGCCTGACAAAACTGGAAACGGATCGGGAACATGACCGGCAATGGTTCAAGACGCTGGAACAGCGTCTTGGCGACGGCCTCGATAAGGTACGCACGGAATTGCACGACGAATCACAGCTGCTGCGTGCCGACCTGACGCAATTTCGCGGCGACTTGCGCGGCGACTGCCACGCCCTGCGCACGGAACTGGGCGACATCCGCAAGCACATGCACACCCATTTCCTGTGGTTCATGGGCATACAGGCCACCACCACGTTTGCTTTGCTGGGCCTGGGCGCCAAGGCGCTGCACATGTACTGAGAAAAAGTAAAGGCAGGCGCGGTGCCGCACCGCCCTGCCCTGTCTTTGCGCTGACGAAGAGTTACTGCGCTGCCAGCATGCTCTGCGTTTCCTGATAGCGCGTATGCCACGACAGCGCCTGTTCCAGGATGTGCGGCGTGTGGCCGCCGCGCTGGCATGCCGCGTCGTAATAGGCACGCAGCTGCGCGCGGTAAGCGGGATGGGTGCAGCGCTCGATGATCAGCGGCGCCCGTTCGCGCGGCGCCAGGCCACGCAAGTCGGCAAAACCCCATTCCGTCACCAGCACGTCGACGTCATGCTCCGTATGGTCCACATGCGAGACCATCGGCACGACGCTGGAAATGCGTCCGCCCTTGGCCGCCGATTTCGACACGAACATCGACACTTGCCCATTGCGCGCGAAGTCGCCCGAGCCGCCGATGCCGTTCATCATGTGTGTGCCGCACACATGCGTGGAATTGACGTTGCCGTAGATATCGAATTCCAGCGCCGTATTCAGGGCGATGATGCCCAGGCGGCGCACGATTTCCGGATGATTGCTGATCTCTTGCGGGCGCAGCACGATTTTTGAGCGGTAATGGTCGATATTGTCCATCAGCTTTTGATGCACGGCGGCCGACAGGGTGATCGACGAGGCCGAGGCGAACGCCAGCTGGCCCGAATCGAGCAGCTCAATGGCGCTGTCCTGCAACACTTCCGAATACATGATCATATTGCGGAAAGGCGAGCCGATCAGGCCATGCAGCACGGCGTTGGCGATGGTGCCGATGCCCGCCTGCAGGGGCAGCAATTCCGGCCCCATGCGTCCGGCCGCCACTTCGCCCTCCAGGAAGGCGATCACGTGGCCGGCAATGGCTTGCGTTTCTTCGTCGGGCGGCAAGGCGTTCGACGGGCTGTCGGGGCTGTCCGTGATGACGATGGCGGCGATGCGGGCCGGGTCGATGGCAATCGCCGTGCTGCCCAGGCGCTGGTCCACGCGCGTGAGGGGAATCGGTTCGCGCCCCGGCAAATTTTGCGGAATATAGATGTCGTGCAAGCCTTCCAGCGCCAGCGGCGTGGACAGGTTGATCTCGATGATCACCTGCGTGGCCTGCTGGGCAAAGGCGGCGGAGTTACCCACCGACATGGTCGGGATGATGGCGCCAGCGGCCGTGATGGCTGTTGCTTCGATGACGGCGATATCGACGGCGGCCAGGTTGCCCGAGCGCAGTTGCTCCGCCGTTTCCGACAGATGCTGGTCGATGAACATGACTTCACCGTTGTTGATCTTGCCGCGCAGCACAGGGTCGACCTGGAACGGCATGCGGCGCGCCAGCACGCCCGCTTCGGCCATCAGGCCGTCGCTGCCATTGCCCAGCGACGCGCCCGTGATCAGGGTCAGGCTCAGCGGGTCTTGCAGGGCGCGCTCGGCCAGCGCGCGCGGCAAAGCCTTGGCATCGCCGGCACGGGTAAAACCGCTCATGCCGACACGCATGCCGTTGTGGAACAATTTGGCTGCCTCATCGGCGCTCATGATTTTGCCGAGCAAGCCTGGGTGGCGGATACGGTCTTCGTACATCTGATGCTCCTGATCTTCTTCATATTCTCAAACTGGATGGCTGTCATACACCAGCCCCATAAGTGGATTCAGTATAAAATCCTGTCTACATGCATGGCATGAATTAATTTCGTCATATCCAGTCGATATTTTCATGCTTTGCCAACGCCGAGCCTCCTCTTGGATATCCGTTCCCTGCGCTATTTCGTCGAAACCGTGCGCCTGTCGAGCTTTACGCAGGCGGCCGAATCGCTGCACCTGACCCAGTCGACCATCAGCAAGATGGTGCGCCAGCTGGAAGATGAAGTGGGCGCGCAGCTGCTGGTGCGCGACGGGCGCAAGCTGACCCTGACGGATACGGGCCGCATCGTCTACCAGCACGGCCAGGAAATGCTGGCGAACATGCGCCAGCTGACCCTGGAAGTGCGCGACACGCAAACCTTGCAGCGCGGCAGCCTGACGGTCGGCATCCCGCCCATGATCAATGTGCTGTTCACACCCGTATTAAAAGCGTTCCGCGCGCGCCATCCGCATATCAGCCTGACCCTGCAGGAAGACACGGGCCAGCAGATCGAACGCCAGGTGGCGGCCGGCGAGCTGGAAATCGGCATGACGGTGCTGCCTGCCGACCCGGAACTCGATCTCGTGGCCGTGGAAGTGGCCAGCTACCCGATCTGGGCCCTGGCCGAACCGGGCACCTTCCAGAAAAACCGCACGACCTTGCCCTTCAAGGCGCTGGCCGACTTGCCGCTGGTGCTGTTAAAAGATGATTTCGCCCTCACGCGCAGCCTGCGCCAGCATTTCGCGCAAGCGGGCTTCGCGCCGACCATCGCGGCCCAGAGCGGCCAGTGGGACTGGCTGGTGGCGATGGCCTCGGCGGGCCTGGGCGTGGCCCTGCTGCCCGAGCCCTTCATCCATCGCCTGGCAGGCGAGCCGCTGGAGGCGGTGCGCATCGTCGAGCCGGAAGTGGCATGGCAGGTGGCGCATATCTGGAGCGGGCGTTATCTGTCGCATGCGGCGCGCGCCTGGCTCGAGGTATGCCAGGACGTGCTCGGTACGCCGTTCGCGCACTGACGTAAAAAAGGGTGGCCGAGGCCACCCTTTTGCTTGATCACGCCACCTTGCTTACTTGGCGTCGTCGTTGTACATGCTGGCGTACTTCCAGCCGAAGTACAGAATGAAGGTGTAGCACACGGCCGGCACGAGGAAGGACAGTTGCAGGTTGATGTGGTCGGCCAGGAAGCCCTGGATGAACGGCACGATGGCGCCGCCGACGATGGCCATGCACAGGATGCCCGAACCTTGTCCCGTTTGCGCGCCCAGCTTGTTCAAGGCCATGCTGAAGATGGTCGGGAACATGATGGAGTTGAACAGGCCGACGGCGATCAATGCCCACATGGCCGTGTGACCGCTGGAGAACACGGCGACGAGGATCAGCGCGATGACGACGGCGGCGTTGAAGGCCAGGGTCTTGCCCGGGCTGACGTAGCGCATCACGGCAAAGCCGACGAAGCGGCCCAGCATGGCGCCACCCCAGTAATAGCTGACGAAATAGGCGGCGTCGGCGTGGCTCAGGCCCGCGATATGGCTCTCGCCCAGGAAGTTGATCAGGAAGCTGCCGATGCTGACTTCACCGCCCACGTACAGGAAGATGGCCAGCGCGCCCAGCACCAGGTGGCGGTGCGACCAGATCGAGACTTTATGGCCATCCTGCGCCAGGGCGGCAGCATCATCGGCATGCGAAATCTTCGGCAATTTTGCCAGCGCGAACAGCACGGCGAGGATCACCAGGGTGGCGGCCAGCACCAGATACGGGCCTTGCACGGAGGCCGCTTCCTTGGCGCGGTAAGCCAGTTGCTCGGCGGCCGGCAGCAGGTCGAACTGCTGCACCGTCAGCACGGTGCCCGACAAAATCAGCATGCCGCCCAGCGCAGGCGCCACGGTGGTGCCCAGCGCGTTAAACGCTTGCGTCAGGGTCAAGCGGCTCGACGCCGTCTGCGGGTCGCCCAGTTCCGTCACGTACGGGTTGGCCGCCACCTGCAGCACGGTGATGCCGGCCGCCAGGATGAAGAAGGACAAGAGGAACAGCGCATAGCTGCCGGTGGACGCCGGGTAGAACATGGCGCAGCCGGCGGCCGCGATCAGCAGGCCGGCGACGACGCCGCGCTGGTAGCCGATTTTCTTGATCAGCATGCCGGCCGGCAGCGAGACGATGGCGTAAGCGCCAAAGAAGCAGAACTGCACCAGCATCGCCTGGACATAGGTCAGGGTGTAGATCGAACGCAGATGGGGGATCAGCACATCATTGAGCGAGGTCAGCAGCCCCCACATGAAAAACAGCACCGTGACAATGATCAGGGCGCCTGTATTGTTTTGCGTGCCGGCCTGTGCGCGCGATGCGTCCAGCCCCTGCTTTACGTGTTCCATACTTTCTCCATTGTTCTATCCAAGATTGTCGTGCCCTGCCCTGGCCCATCGTTTGCATGGACGCCGCCAGGCAGCGGCAGCGCTCGTGTTTGAAAGCAACATCTTCGCAAGGTCGAGCGCGTAGTAAAACTACCTTGCTGCGGCCGCATTATGCCCGAAAGGCCCCGGATTGCGCAGGTTTCACATAAATTATTCGATAATTGAATAGCTGACATTCGAAATCAAAAGTAGCCTTATAACTTGAAACCGCTATACTTATATTGCAGTGCAGCACAACGCGGCACGCCACATAAGGAGTCTGCCATGTCTACCGCATTTACTTACCACACCACGCAAAACAGCAATATCGTCGCCACCCTGGTCCACGCCGCCAAACGCGTCGGCGCCTGGCTGAACCAAAGCAGCGACCGCCGCGAACGCGCTTACGAAGAAGCGTATCTGGCCGAATCGACCGACCGTTACGACCTGGAATACCGCATGCGCGAACTGGCCCGTGCCAATCCACAGCCTAGCTGGATGAGCGGTCTGAGCCGTTAAGATTGACGCAGTATTGCCGCAGTCCCCAGTCGCTCAACGGCTGTAGCAACATCGATAGCGCCATCCTGCTCGCCTTGCGCTTGAGCACAGGATGGGCTATACAGGCGGGATGCACACGCCCATCACCATCCTCGCCATCGCCGGCAGCCTGCGCGCCGCCTCGCTGAACACCGCCCTGTTGCGCGCCATCGCCACGCTTGCGCCAGCGCCATTCGACATCCGCATTTATCCGGGACTCGGGCAATTACCGCTGTTCAATCCTGACCTCGACGCCGACAGCTTGCCTGCCGTGACGGGCCTGCGCGACGCGATCATCGCGGCCGACGTGCTGATGCTGGCCAGTCCCGAGTATGCGCACGGCGTGAGCGGCCCCATGAAAAATGCGCTGGACTGGATGGTGGGAAATGAATCGTTCATCGACAAGCCGCTGGTGATGCTGAACGCCTCGCCGCGCGCCACGCATGCACAGGCGGCGCTGCGCGAAACGGTGCGCACCATGTCGGCGCGGCTGATCGACGAGGCCTGCATCAGCCTGCCCCTGCTGGGCTCGGGCCTCGATGCCGACGGCATCGCTGCGGACCCGGCATTGCGCCGGGCCATCCTCGATATGCTGCAGTGCATCAGGTCATTTTCATGACCCTCTGCACGTTTTACTATCAATTCATCTAGTTTTACTACGTACTTCTACGGACCACTCAATGCGGGATCATGCCCGTGAACACGTACGCCTGCAGCATGGTGATGATGCCAATGATCACGGCAAACAGCAGGCTGTGCTTCAGGGTAAAGCGGAACAGGTCCGATTCCTTGCCCACCAGGCCAGTGGCGGCGCAGGCGACGGCGATCGACTGGGGCGAAATCATCTTGCCCGTCACGCCGCCCGTCGTATTGGCCGCCACCAGCAAGGTGTCGGACACGCCGATCTGGTGGGCCGTGGTGTTTTGCAGGGAGCAGAACAAGGCGTTCGACGACGTGTCGGAGCCCGTCAGGAACACACCCAGCCAGCCCAGGAACGGCGAGAAGAACGGGAAGGCGGCGCCGCTGCCGGCCAGCAGCAGGGCCAGGGTGGACGACATGCCCGAGTAATTGGCGACGAAGGCAAATGCCAGCACCAGGCCGATCGACAGCACGGGACGGCGCAATTCCACCACCGTTTCGACGAAGGCCTTGAGGCCATCGCGCGGCTTCATGCGCAGCATCCACATCGACAGCACGGCCGTCAGCAAGATCGCCGTACCCACGGCCGACAGCAAATCGAGCTTGAAGACGGCGTCATACGCCTTCGGCTCCGCCACGATGGGCATGGTCTTGATCACCAGTTTATCGAGGTAAGGCACGTGGATCTTGACGACCAGGCTGGCCAACGCGCCGCCGGCGACGAACAGGGACTTGAAGCCGGGCAGGCTCCAGACGGTGACGATGGCCGTCAGCAAGCCGAAAGGCGCCCAGGCGCGCGCCGTTTGCGCCAGGGTGTAGGGCGAGGCGGCGCGGCTGCCGCTGCCGCGCAAGTCCGCATTGCCCACGCCGCCACCAAAACCGGACAGCGCAGCGGCGCCGCCGCCGACGGCGTTGACCACCTTGGCATTCTTCGGCTGCCACACTTTCAGGAACAGGGTCAGCGACACCAGGCTAACGAGGGCCGAGGTGATGTCCGGCAGTTCAGGGCCGATATGGTTCGACGTGAAGTACTGGGTGACGGCGAAGCTGGCGCCCGTCACCAGGGCGGCCGGCCACACTTCGCGCACGCCGCGCACACCATCCATCATGAAGACCAGCCAGAACGGCACGGCCAGCGACAGCAGCGGCAACTGGCGGCCCGCCATGGCGCCGATCAGGAACGGATCGATGCCCGTTACCTGGCCCGCCACGATGATGGGAATGCCCATGGCGCCAAAGGCCACGGGCGCCGTGTTGGCGATCAGGCACAGGCCCGCCGCATACAGGGGGTTGAAGCCCAGGCCCACCAGCAGGGCCGACGTGATGGCCACGGGCGCGCCGAAACCGGCCGCCCCTTCCAGGAAGGCGCCGAAGGCAAAGCCGATCAAGAGCACCTGCAAACGCTGGTCGTCCGTGACCGACAGCACGGAGGCGCGGATGATCTCGATCTGCCCTGTTTTCACGACGATTTTATACAGGAAGACGGCCGTGACGATGATCCAGGCGATCGGCCACAAGCCGTATGCAAAGCCGTAGCCGGCCGCCGCCAGCGCCTGCGGCACGGGCATGCCGTAAGCGAAGATGGCGACGGCCAGCGCCAGCGCCAGGGTGACGGCGGCCGCCACGTGCCCCTTGATGCGCAGCGCCGCCAGGGCGATGAAGAAAAAAATGATGGGAATGGCTGCCGCCAGCGACGACAGCCACAAGCTGCCGAGCGGTGTATAAAGTTGGGTCCAGGTTTGCATGTCGGGTCTCCTCCGGTGGATGCGGGTTGATTGAAAAAACGGCTTTTGATGTAATTGTGTGTAGCGTGTTTTTTGCGGTATGGCGGAGCGGCGCTATTCTTCCTGCCCTCGTGCATTGAGCAAGTCGGCCAGGCTGCGCGGCGCCGGCGTCAAGGGCTTGCGGTGCTGCGTCCAGCCCAGCTGCGCGCGCGGCGTCAGCATCCGCAGCCGCGTGGCGGCCCAGCGGAACAGCCGGTAGCTGACGGGACGCGCGAAGGCGCCGCTCCAGAAGCGCCAGATCAGGCTTTCGCCGCGGCTGAATTTGGCGCCCTGGCCGCGCAGCGGATGCGCCACTTCCTCGTTCGGATTGCGGTTCGCCTCCGTGCGCAGGCGCACCAGTAGCTGCGGAATCGGAATGCGCACGGGGCACACTTCGCCGCAGGCGCCGCACAGGCTCGACGCGGTGGCCAGGTCCGCCGTCGCAGCCAGTCCCAGCAAGTGGGGCGAGATGATCTTGCCGATCGGTCCCGGATAGGTGGTGCCGTAGGCGTGACCGCCGATGCGCGTGTAGACGGGACAGTGGTTCATGCAGGCGCCGCAGCGTATGCATTGCAGGGTGGCGCGCAGCTGCTCGTCGGCATAGGCCTGGCTGCGGCCGTTGTCGAGCAAGACCAGGTGCACTTCGCGCGGGCCATCCAGCTCACCGGCGCGGCGCGGGCCGGAAATCAGGTTGAAATACGTGGTGATGGCCTGGCCCGTGGCCGAGCGCGTCAATAGGCTGGCCAGCGGCACGATATGTTCGAGCTTGGCCACGACTTTTTCCATGCCCATGATGGCGATGTGCACCTCCGGCACGGAGGTCGTCAGCCGGCCATTGCCTTCGTTTTCCACCAGCCACAGGGTGCCCGTGTCGGCCGCCGCGAAGTTCACGCCCGACAGGCCGATGTCCGCCTCGACAAAGGCCTGGCGCAGGGCGCGCCGCCCCGTCTGGATCAGGCTGTCGACGTCTTCCGTGTAGGGCGCATCGGGAATGTGCTCGGCGAACAGGCCGGCGATGTCTGCCTTGGTCTTGTGAATGGCCGGCATGACGATGTGCGACGGTTTTTCGCCGGCCAGTTGCACGATGTACTCGCCCATGTCTGATTCCAAACACGTCATGCCGCGCGCTTCCAGGTAGTGATTGAGCTCGATTTCCTCGCTGGCCATCGACTTGCCCTTGATGAAGCGTGTCGCCTGATTACGCTGCGCGATGGCGTGGATGATGGCGTTGGCCTGCTCGCCATCCTCGGCCCAGTGCACCTGCACGCCGGCCGCCGTCAGCCTGTCTTCCAGCTGCACCAGCAAATCGGGCAGGTGCGCCAGCGCGTGTCGGCGCACGGCTGCGCCGAGGTCGCGCAGGCGTTCCAGTTCGTCGCCATCGGGGAACTGGGCGCTACGCTTGTCCTGTAAAAAATCCATGGCGCCGCGAAAACTCTGGCGCAGTTTCGGGTCGTCCAGCGCGGCGCGGGCGCGCGCATGGAAGTCGGCCGGCTTGACGAATTGCAGGGGCTTGGCGTTCATGGCTGGCCTCCTGCATGGGCAGATAAATCATCGATAATCAGCACCCACAGCCAGCGCGGACCGTGCGCGCCATAGGCCAGCGTCTGCTGGATGTCGGACGTTTTCGAGGGACCGGACACCAGCACCAGGTTGGCCGGCATGCCATCGCACCAGCGCTCGGCGCGCGCCGCAGCGTGCAAGTCCGCATGCACAGTGCTGGCATACACGAGGCAGATATGCAGCGGCGGCGCCAGCGACACCGTGCGCGGCGTGGCTGCGTCAGGCGCGATGACGAGGGTGCCCGTGGCGGCGATGCCGGAACGGGCGACGGTGAACCCCGCGTCGACGGTGTCAAACAACTCACCCTTCCACTGCACCAGCGGACGGTCAAAGGACAACGCTTCCACCTCGGCTGGCAAGGCAGCGCGCAGGGCATGCCCTTCGGCGCTGCCGGTATCGAGCAGCAAACGGCGCACGCCGTGTTGACCGAGGCGCAGCGCCAGCAGGGCCGGCCAGGTGTCTACACCGACGCAGTCGACTTCCGCATGCGCGGCGCGCAAGGCTGTCTGCATGGCGTCGAGCTGCTGGCGCGGTGACTGCGGTGCTTGTGCGCGGCGCGCCAGATAGTGCTGGTCGATGGCCGTATCGATGACGTCCACCGTCTCGGGCGCGGTGGGGGCCGCGGCGCGCAGGCGCCCCAGCATGCGTTCGCGGGCGGTCAGGATCGCGCTCATGCCGCGCCTCCCGTACGGCGCCACAGGAAGCTGGCCATATGTTCGACGGGCAGCGGCGCGCCCTGGTGCTGCGCGGCGTGGCCGATATTGAGCAGGCAGCCGCAGTCGGCCGAGACGAGCCGGTCGCAGCCCGTGGCGCAGGCCGAGGCGATCTTGTCGCTGACCATGGCGCCGGAAATATCGGGGTGTTTCAGTGAAAACGTGCCGCCAAAGCCGCAGCATTCCGATTCGCGCTGGTGTTCGATGCGCGTCACGCCGGGCAAGGCGTCGACCAGGGCCACGCCGTGCAGGCGCGTGCCCATCTCGCGGCGCGCCCCGCACGAGGTGTGCAGCACCACGTTTTCATCGGCCTGCCCGGCGGCAGCCAGGCCGGCCAGGTCAAGTTTCAGCACGCAGACGAGAAATTCGCTCAGCTCATACACGCGTTCGGCCAGTTCAAGCGCCTTGGGGCAGGCGACGGGGTCGTCGTGGAACAGCTGCGGCCAGTGGTGGCGCATCATGCCGGCGCAGGAACCGGACGGCACGATCACGGGCCACGGCTGCGCAAACAGGTCGAGCTGGGCGCGGGCCACGGCACGCGCCTGTTCCGGGTTGCCGCTGCTGTAGGCGGGCTGGCCGCAGCAGCTCTGGCCGCGCGGATAGTGCACCAGCAAGCCTTCCCGCTCCAGCAGGCGCACAGCGTCGAGTCCCGCCTGCGGCACGAACAGGTCGACCAGGCAAGTGGCGAACAGGTACACCTGGAGCGGTGCGGGTGGATAGCGGCGTGGCTGGCGCGGGTCTGGCTGCATGAGTGTGTCTCCCCGGCGCTCTGTGTGTTGCTGCGGCGCCGCTGTGTGTTGTTAAGAATGACCGGTTCACGCATAATTCCAGCTTCCGCGAGCCACTTCAAATTGCTCGGACCACTTTAAAACAACACCGGAAGACAGCGATGGCGACAGGCATGCAAACGCGGGGCAGGGTCGAGATGGTGATGCGCAGGCTGGAAACGGCACTGCTGGACGGCAGCTTGCCGGCGGGCGCGCAACTGCCGGCCGAACGCCTGCTGGCGCAGCAATATGCGGTTTCGCGCAATACCGTGCGCGAAGCCGTGCAGCGGCTGGCGGCGCGGGGCCTGGTGCGCAGCCGGCGCGGCGCCGGTGTATTTGTGACGGATCAATTGCGCACCGGCATGGCGTCGCCGTGGAGCCAGCTGGTGGCCGACCACCCCGCCCTGCGCGACGACATCCTGGAATTTCGCCGCGTGCTGGAAGGGGCGACGGCCTACTTTGCGGCGCAGCGGGCCAGCGGCGGCGAGCGCGCGCAGATCATGGCCTTGCTGGCCGAGCTGGAACAGGCGCGCGCCAGCGACGACAAGCACGGCGAGGCGCAGGCCGATGCCCGCCTGCATGAAGTCATCGCGCAGGCGTCGCACAACACCATGTTTTTGCATTTGCACACCAGCATCATCGGCATGCTGCGCGAACACATCACCATCAATGGCACGGGCTTGCGCCAGCAGGACGAGGCCACCTCGCTGCAACTGCTGTCGCAGCACCGCACCCTGTGCGTAGCGATCTGCGCCAGCCAGCCCGAAGAGGCGCGCACGGCCATGCAAGGCCACATCGATTTCGTGCGCACGCGCGTCACCAGCGACGAATAAGGGCCACTGGTAGGACCAATCCAATACGCAGCATGGTGGGCAATGCGTCGCGGCTTGTCGCAGGGCCGGGCAAGAATGGGATCCCGATTCGCTATCCGACAGGTTTCCATGCATTTGCACCATGCAACTGACGATCTCCGCAAGCCGGCGCCGCTTCCCTTGCTGGCGCTGCATGCCGGCGCCAGCGCCATCCTTGCTATCGCGCTGCTGCCGCCCGCCGGCTGGCCGCTGGGCCTGGCCTGCTGCCTGCTTATCCTCGCCATGCTGCTGCGGGCCTTGCGCGCACCCGCTGCACAGCCTGGCAGCGCCGCCTCCGGCACCGCGCTGCTGGCGCTGGACCTGCTCGTGTTCCTGCTCTGCTATGCACTGCGCGAAGCCGACGCGAGCTGGCACGCGACCGCCTTTTGCATCCTGCTCGTCGCGCCCTATGCCGGCGTCACGCGGCACCTGCTGGCCGGCGCCGGCCTGGCCATCGTGGCGAGCCTGGCCTGGCTCGGCCTGCAGGATGACTTTCAAGCCGGCAACGCCGCCACCTTGCTGCTGCTCAACCTGACCGGCCTGTGCGCCAGCCATGGCCAGCAGCGCCAGCGCCGCGCGCACGTCCTGCAACACGCCATCCTCGCCGAACAGGCCGTGCGCGACCACCTGACCGGCTGCTACAACCGCCGCTACCTCGACGAGCACTTGCTGGGCGCCGAGCTTGCGCGCTCACAACGCCATGGCCTGTGCCTGACGGCCATCCTGTGCGATCTTGACCACTTCAAACGCATCAACGACGCCCACGGCCATGCTGCGGGCGATGCCGCGCTGCGCAACTTTGCCGCCCTGCTCGGCAACGCCACGCGCCGTGGCATCGACAGCGTGGTGCGCCACGGCGGCGAGGAATTCCTGCTGATCCTGCCTGAAACGGACCTGGCTGGCGGCGTGCGCCTGGCCGAACGCCTGCGCGACGGCCTGGCACAGCACATCGGGACGACGGCCAGCTTCGGCGTCGCCTCGCTCGCGTGTACGCCCGGCAGCCCGGCGCCCGGCGCCCCCGCCCTGGTCAATGCCGCCGACCGCCTGCTATACCAGGCCAAGCACGCGGGGCGCAATTGCGTCAGGGCAGCCATGCTGGACGCCCTGTAATTGCCATCGAATCAATGTTACCATTCGTTAACTTGTGTACTTATCAGTACACATCCTGCCACTGAAGAGAACGGAACCACCATGTCTGAACACGCGCCCCGCCCTTCCACCATCATGCGCCAATGGCAAATGCTGCGCCTGATACCGCCGGCGCCACGCACCATCACCGTCGCCGAATTGCACGACAAGCTCAAGGCCATCGACTTTGCCATCGGCATCCGCACCATCCAGCGCGACTTGCTCGACCTAGCCGAGATTTTCCCGCTGACCAATCCAGTCGACAGCAAGCCGTTTGGCTGGTGCTGGATGGAAAATGCGGCGCGCATGGACATGCCGGGCCTGTCGACGCCGGCCGCGCTGACCCTGGCCCTGATGGAACAGCACATGCGCCATGCCTTGCCGCCATCCACGCTCGACAGCATGCAGCCGTATTTCAGCGCGGCGCGCCAGACCCTGAACGCGGCCAGCGAGCGCGCCAGCGCGTCAGCCTGGCTGGGCAAGATACGCGTCATCGCCCCCATGCAGCGGCTGCTGGCGCCCGACATCGACGAAGCTTGCCAGCGCACCGTGTATGAAGCGCTGATGCAGAACCGCCAGCTCAAGCTGAGCTACAAGAAGCGCGACAACGACAATCCCGTCAGCTATGACGCCGTCCATCCGCTGGCCATCGTGCAGCGCGGCCAGTTGCTCTACCTGGTCTGCCTGTTCGCCGACTACAACGACGTGCGCACCCTGGTCCTGCACCGCGTGCAGCAGGCGGAAATGCTTTACCTTTCCGCGCGTGCGCAGCCGGGCTTCGACATCGATGCATATATTGCTTCGGGTGCCATGGGCATCCGCGATGGCGAACCGCTGCTGCTCGAAGCCGTGTTTGCCCGTCGCAGCGGCGAGCACCTGTACGAGACGCCGCTGAGCGCGGACCAGCAATTGCAGGAACGCGCCGATGGCTCGCTGCACCTGACCGCCACCGTGCCCAGCACGCGCGAACTGCAATGGTGGTTGCTGGGCCTGGGCGATGGCGTGGAAGTGCTGGCGCCCGCTGCCCTGCGCGACCAGATGAAAAACACCATCGCCAGCATGGCCAGCCGCTACGCCGCCTGACGACGGCCCCGGCGGCGGCGAAAACTGCTACCATCGCGCGCCGCCACTCCTTTCATCCGCCCATGACCGTCCTCAGCCACACTCATCCGCTGGTACACCAGCTGGAAAACGACTTGCTGCCCCTGTTTCGCGCCGCCCTGCCGTCACTTGCGGCCGCTGCGCCACAGGCGCTCGCTTCCGTCTTCGCCTTTTCCAGCGGCACGGCCAGCGCCTTCCAGGATTATCATTTCGGCATTTCCTGCCTGCTTGAGGACGTGCCCGAGGATGCCCCGGAAGAAGTCGCCCTGCTGGTCAGCGTCACGGGCCTCGACGCCGGCGCCCGGCTCAGCGCACAGGTCGTCTGGGGCCAGCCCTCGGGCCTGGTGGAAATGCAGGCAGATCTAAATGCTGGCGACCTGCAAGCCTTGCATGTGGCCCTGCCCGACCTGCTGGCCAGCTTGCAACATTCAGCCAGCCGTGGCGCACCAGCAATATGACAGGCGCATGAAAAAGTGCCAGGAAACAACAACTTATGCTTTCCGTCGCGCAACTTTGTTGACTTCCACTAGCCGCAGCCCCTATCCTTTCAGTTACGTTTGGTGAGAATGTGTGCATGGTCAGGCGAACATGCCCGCAAGCTGCCTTGCCTCCATAAAAGTCCATTCCGCATTTTTATTGCAACCATCAGGGCAACGCGCCTGAACGGCCGCTGCCAGCAAATACGGAGCTGACTGCCATGCCATCGAACCACCATTTTCCCGCCTCATCGTTGCTGGGCTGCGCCTTCCTGCTGGCAGCCGCCCTGCCCGTGCAGGCCCAGACCACGGACAGCCCTGCCGCCACCTTCAGCGCCAATGCCAGCCTCACTTCGCAATACATTTCGCGCGGTTTTCGCCAGACCTGGGGCAAGCCGGCCCTGCAGGCGGGTGCCGACTACGCGCACCCGAGCGGCTGGTCGCTGGGCACGTGGGCGTCCACCGTCAGCGACCGCTACATTCAGGATGCGACGATCGAATGGGACTTGTACGGTGGCTACGGCGGCACGCTGGGCGAACTCGGTTACAGCGTGCTGGCCTACTATTACAAATATCCGGGCGCCATCTACCGCGCCACGGGCGTGAAATACGACTATGGCGAACTGTCGCTGGGCCTGACCTACCGCATGCTGTACGCCAAGTACAACCATACCGTCACGCGCGACTTTTTCGGCATCACCAATGCGCGCGGCACGGGCTACCTGGACGTGGGCGCGAATGTCGACCTGGGAAATGCCTGGACCTTGAACCTGCACGCCGGCAACGGCCGGGTGGCGGGCACGGGCAATGCGATATGGAACTGGCGCGACGCCAAGATCGGTGTCACCCGGGCCTTCGACGGCGGCTGGAGCGCCAGCGGCGCCGTCACGCGCGCCTGGGGCGCCAGCGACGCCTACGACCATTACACCCTGGGCATCCCGAATGCAGCCGGCCAGTTCAACACCTCGAACCCGGCCGCGGCCACCTTCGTGCTGGCCGTCAGCAAAACGTTCTAGGCGCGCTACCCGCGACGCCCGAGATACCGATATCTATCCCCATCAAGGAACAGCCTCATGCAACTATCACTGAACAGTAAAATCTGCGTCGCCGCCACCGCGCTCGCCATCCTCAGCCTCGGCGTCACGGCGGCGGTGATCGGCTACAAGAGCAGCGCCAGCGCCGAAGCGGCCGCACTGGAACTGGCGCGCACGTCGGCGCGCGAAGTGGCCGGTGCGCTGCAGGCGCGCATCGCCAGCAACCTGTCCAGCGTGTCCAGCCTGGCCGGCGCCATGCGCGGCACCAAAAGCGCCAGCCTGCCCCTGCAGCGCGAGCAGATCAATGAACTGACCAAGGCGACGTTGACCAGCTCGGAAGACTTGCTGGGCTCGGCCGTGACGTGGGAGCCGAACGCGCTCGACGGCAAGGATGCGGATTTCGCCAACCAGAAGCCGAACTACGACGCCAGCGGCCGCTTCATGCCCTACTGGACACGCGGTGCCGGCGGCAAGCTGCAAGTCGAACCCATCGTCTTCGACCCGAAACCGGGCGCCAACGACTGGTATGACGTGCCCAAGCGCACGGGCAAGACTTACTTTACGGAACCGTACATCTACCCCGTCGATGGCAAGGATGTGCTGATGGCCTCGCTGGTGGCGCCCATCATGATCGACGGCAGCTTCAAGGGCACGGCCAGCGCCGACTTCATGCTCACACGCCTGGCGAAAATCCTGGCAGACCTGAAAGTGATCGAAGGCGGCAAGCTGGCCCTGATCTCGAACGGCGGCCTGTACGCCAGCCATCCCGCGCCTGAACGGCTGGGCAAGAAGGCGGACGACGTGCCGGCCGCCGGCCTGGAAAAGGTGCGCCAGGGCCAGGCGTATGAATACGAGGACGACAAGGGCTACATCCACTTGCTGCAGCCGCTGCAGATCCACCCCGACATCGCGCCGTGGAGCGTGGAACTGAATTTCCCGAAAAGCGTGGCCACCGCCTCGGCGCGCGATCTGATGATTTACACCCTGATCGTCGCCCTGCTGTGCGCGGCGGCCACGGCCGGAATTTTGATCCTCGTCGTCAACCAGCTGACGCGTCCCCTGCGCACCCTGGGCCGCACCATGACGGACCTGTCCAGCGGCGACGCCGACCTGCGCGTCAAGCTGGAAGTCAAGGGCACGGATGAACTGGCCGTCATCGGCAAGGGTTTCAACGCCTTCGTGGAAAAGATCCACGCCGTGCTGCTGCAAGTGCAGGCCAGTGCCGACAATGTGGCCCGTGCCAGCGCGGAAATTGCGCAAGGCAATAACGACCTGTCGGCCCGCACGGAACAGCAAGCCAGCTCGCTGGAAGAAACGGCCGCCTCGGTGGAAGAACTGACGGGCACCGTCAAGGAAAACGCCGACCATGCGCGCCAGGCCAATCAACTGGCCGCTTCCGCCTCCAGCGTGGCGCAAAAGAGCGGCGAAGTGGTCGGCAAGGTGATAGCAACGATGACGTCGATTAACGACTCGTCCAACAAGATCGTCGACATCATCAGCGTCATCGACGGCATCGCCTTCCAGACGAATATCCTGGCGCTGAACGCGGCCGTGGAAGCGGCGCGCGCGGGCGAACAGGGCCGCGGTTTCGCCGTCGTCGCCACGGAAGTACGCAACCTGGCACAACGCTCGGCCGCGGCGGCCAAGGAAATCAAGCTGCTGATCGACGATTCCGTGGGCAAGGTGGCCACCGGCAGCAAGCTCGTCGATGAGGCGGGCGCCACCATGGAGCAAGTGGTCGACAGCGTGCGCAAGGTCACCGCCATCATGGCCGACATCAGCGTCGCCACCACCGAGCAAAGCGACGGCATCGCCCAGGTCAACCAGGCGCTGGCGCAAATGGATGGCGTGACGCAGCAAAACGCGGCCCTCGTCGAGGAAGCAGCAGCGGCCGCCGAAAGCCTGCAAGACCAGGCCAGCCATCTGGCCGACGTGGTCAGCGTCTTCAAGCTGGGCGAGCAAGCGCGCCAGCCAGCGCTGGCAGCAGCACCGGCCGCGCCGCGCGCCGCGACGCCCAAAACACCGACGCCAGCCAAGCGCCTGAATGTTGCCAAGCCGCAAGCAACACAGCACGCGCCCGCCAAGGCGCCGGCAGGTGATGACTGGGAAGAGTTTTAAGCCGGACATTTCCGGCTTCGGCCGGCGCCATGTTCAGGCGCCGGCACGCGTTTCATAATCTGCCATCTCCATACCTGCCTCACGCATTACCATGCGCGGCACCCGCCTGTTTCTCCTCCCCGCCATTCAATGGCCGCACTTTCAATCCAAGTATTGCGGCCCATTTATTGCGGCCCATTTCAGATTTCAAAAAAATAAGATGCTCATGTACTTTATAATATCGCCGCGCATACGGCACGCTTTCAGCCGGTTGAAGATTGATAGGAATAACGCATGAAAAAAGTACTGGCATTATTAATGGTATCGGGCACGGTGGCATTGACCGGCTGCGGTGGTGGCAGCGATGGCAATAGCGGTGCGAATAGCGGTGCGAATGGCGCCAGCGGTGATGTAGCCGTTCCCGTTCCGCCAGTGGTGGTCGCGCCCCCGCCTCCGCCGGCACTGGCCGCTTATGTTGGCACTTGGCAACCCGCTTGTGACGACCAATACCGCCAGCGCCTCGTCGTCGCCCTCAAAGGCGATGGCAGTGGCGCTTTGGAAATGTCGACCTACGGCGAAACCTTCGCCACTTCCGATTGCAGCGGTCCCGTGCAATTTACGGAAACCACGAGTGAAAAGATTACCGCGACGCCAGATGGCGCAGGTAATATTCAGCTCAAGCTGACGGCGGACAGCCCGGCTTCGGACATCCGCATCGACAAGGTCGTATCGTCGCTTCCAGCCCACACCGTCCAGATTACGGGTCCGGCCGTCACCACCGTGATGCTGAATGGCAAACCTCATTGGCACATCAATGATGGCAATGGCAACACCACGGACATTCCGGATACCGGCATACAAACGGCAGTAAGTGGCAAGGGTGGCTTTTACCTGCGCGGTAACGAATTGTTTACCGTAATGGAAAAAGACGGTGCTTATGTGCTCGATATGCGCTATGTAAAACAATAAAATCAGCCAAGAATTAGCCATTGCGCCGCACAGTCGGCGCAATGCGTAGCAGCTACATCACATTTCCCCTGCAGTCCATCAAACCATTTCAGCGCATTGTCGCGACTTGATCAAAATCAATTCAGCGATAGATTTGGTGAGATTTTCCCCTTATTAATACTCCTATAATCAGGCCGCGTTGACGGCACGCACCGCTGCCGGATAAAAAGGACTTTGAATGAAAACATTATTGGCAGTATTGGCCGGCTCGGCCGCGGCACTCCTGACGGGCTGCGGCGGTGGCGGCGGCGGTTCCACGCAGCAGCTTGCCGGCGATTCCGGCACCACCTCGCCGCTGGCCGCGTATATCGGCACGTGGCAATCGGCTTGCGACGATCACGACCGTCAAATGCTCGTCATCGCGCTCAAGAACGACGGCAGCGGCTCGCTGGAACTGACGCCAACCGGCGAAACCTACTTCAAGGCCGATTGCTCCGGCCCCGTGATCGCGACGGACGGCATGAGCGCGAAGATCACCGGCAAGCCGGACGGCACCGCCGATATGCTGATCAAGCTGGCGGAAAATGCGGCGGCAACGAGCTTGCGCGTCGATAAGTTCACCTCGTCGGTGCCGGCCTATGCCTTCCAGCGCAGCGGCGCCACGGTGAAATATGTGCTGCGCGATAACCAGCAGCAATGGTGCGTCGATGTGGACAATGGCGAATCGTGCCTGTGGGACGAAGGCATGCAGCCGGCGCTAAGCGTCCCCGGCGGCCTGTCCTTGCGCGGCAACGACCTGTATTCGGTGGTGCTGGACAAGGGCGTGTATGTGCTGGACATGCACTACGTAAAAAAATAAGCGCATGAGCTGCTGCGGCCACGTCCTGGACTCGTGGCCGTGAGCAGCTGTCTGCGCAAAATCAAACAGACATTGCAAAAATACAAAGCTAACCTGTTAAAAAAACAGGCGCTTGTCATCCCGCACCACACCTTTCCCCTGCCCTCCCACGCTGCACTGGACGCCCTGCTGCCCGGCTGCTGGAGCGACGCCGGGCGCCGGCCCCCTGTGCCGCGATATCGTCGCCAGCGCGCAAGACCATCCCTCGACACTGTGACGGCGCGCCGGCAAAAAAAAT
>NZ_JABXFH010000041.1:0-56943 GCF_013372745.1 Janthinobacterium sp. BJB401
AGGTTTAGACTTTGGGGTAATTTAAACATAATGCCTGCGGCTGAACGCCCGCGCAAAGTCCAGCAAGTCCTCGTAGCGCTCGACGGCGTGGATATCCCAGCCCTGCTCGCGGCGCGCGCGCTTCAAATCATCGTAGGTTTTCTGCAGCCATGTGTGGCTGGCCGCGCCCTCCCAGTCGCGCTCCAGGTTCAGGGCCATGGTGCCACCCGCGCCCCCCTGCGCCAGCGCCTTGGCGGAAATATCCCAGCCGCTGTTGCCCAGTTCATCCTTGTCGAACATGGTGGTGATGCCATCATCGGAAATCATCAAAATGTGCGCGGGCCGCTCGCGCTTTGCCGCATAGGTCTGGCGCAGGCGGTGGATGGGGAAACAGGTGCCGCCGCCGAAAAATTCCGTCAGCACACCCAGGATCAGGTCTTCATCGCGCACGAAACCGGGCGTTTGCATCACTTCGTTCTTGCCGCTCCACAGGGTCACCTGCACTTTCGCGCCAGCGCGCAAGGCCGATAGCGCGATGACGGCGCCAGCCAGTGTCAAAAACGAGGTGTGCGCCTGCGGGTTCGGCATGGAACCGGAACTGTCCACGTACATGTCCAGGTCCACGGGCACGGCGTCGATGGCGCGCGCCGGTTCGCGGCCGTACACGCGGCGCACGGTGGTCACACCCGGCACGGGGCGCGGCGATTGCATCACGGATTGCAGCCAGTCGATGTCTTCCAGCGGGTCGCCGATTTCCCATGGCTCCAGCCCTTCCATTTGCGGCTCCTGCGACTCGGGTGCAGGACGGCTGGGGAATGCGACCAGGTGCGGCAAGGCCCGCTCGCGGTAATAGCGGATGGCGATTTCATGGTCGCTCAGGTCCACGCCCGACGCCTTTAGAATGTCGCCCAGCTCGAACGGTTCGCGCAGCTGACCGGCACCCTGCCTGGCCGGCGCCTCGGCTGGCGGTTCTTCACCATCAAGGCCCGAGATGCGCTTGTCGTGCACGGGATGGATGGCGCCATCCGCCTCGTCATCCTCGATCTGCTGCGCGCCATACGTCTGGCAGCCACGGGCCGCATCGCGCGTGTCGAACAGGTAGCGGCTGGGGCTCAGAGCGTCGGTATCCTCGACCAGGTAAGGCAGCAGCAAGGTGGCGAAGCGGCCCGCCGCCAGCATCCAGTCGTTCGCGTAGACGCGGATCAGGCGCGCACCGAGCCAGGCATCCGTGTCCAGGCGTTCATCGGCCTGGCCGCCTCCCAATTCACCCTTTTCCAGCTGCCACAGGTTTTCATAGATGCGCATGTACAGGGTCCATACGCCGCCGCTGCTTTTTGCGTTAGCATCCGCCGCGCGCCCATGCTGCAGCTTGCGGTAGATGTCGGCCATGCGCAGATTCGCCTGGCGTTGCAGACGGTCGTTGATGAACAGGTCCGTGTACAGATTGGCCACCATGGGCGCGTGCTGCTCCAGGGTGGGCAAGGCGCGGCGCATGCGCGCCAGCAGGCGAAACTGGTCGCTGGCGCTGCCCGGCGCGAGGATGTGGTGGCCGATTTCATGGGCGAGCACTTCCAGCGCATAGTCGTCCAGACCCAGCTCCGTCACCAGCGGCAAGTCCACCACCACGCTCTGGTCCAGCAAGCGGATCATGGCAAAGCTGCCGGACAAGCCCTGCTTGCTGGCCTCGACGCGGCTGGCGCACAGGTTCGGATCGCGCAAGCGCGTAAATTTGCTCCACACGGCCAGGGCCTCGGGCCAGGCGGCGCGCCAGGCGTCGATCAGCGCGGTGTCGGCGGTCGTCTTCATGCGAGCGGCAGCAGGCGGATCGCGTGCGTCCACGGCGACGTGATGGCCAGCGTATGCGCATTCGCGGCAAGCGCGATGTCGCCGGCCGGCAGGTCGAGCGCGATGCTGCGCGCGCCGACGTGCACGGTGGCGCCATCGAGGCGCACGGATGATGGCATGCCGGTATTGGCCTGTTCATACTCCTGCGCCGTGGCGCTGTGCAGCACGGCGCCATAGGCGTCGGCCACCAGCAGGTAGTGGCGCTCGGCGCTGCGCACGACAAAACCATCGTTTGTCGCGCGCACTTGCGGCGGCGTGCCGAAATCGCCACCGAGGCCACTGAAGCTGCCGAACTCCCTGCCCTCGGCATTGCCGCGCCATGGATTCGCCATGAGCTGCGCATGCACCTGCGGCCATTGCGCACCCGGCTCGTCAAACGCGGCCAGCGCCAGCGCGGGCGGCAAGGTGTCGGCGGCGGCCAGCGCGCCCAGGCGGAAATGCGCGACGCCGGCGCGCCAGGCCAGCACCTGCCCGACGGCGCGCAGCTGCGCGACGCTGCCCACTTGCGGCGCCACGGCAGCCATCCCGGCCTGCCACTGCGCGGGCCGCGCGCCAGCCACGGTGCAAATGTGGATGGCGGCGTTGCTGAGCATGCCCAATACATCCACGGGCGCCGTCGCCAGCAGCGGCGCAAACTGCGGCGCCAGTTCTCGCCAGACGGTATTCAAGAAGGTATTTTTCGCGACCGGTCCGGCCAGGCCATGGCCCACCAGTTCCAGGGCCATGTCGTAGGCGGCCAGGGTCACGCCGCCCACGCGCTCGGGCGCGGCGGCTGCCACGGCCTGCACCAGCGGATCGACGCCGTCGTGCAAGAAGACGCCAAAGGAGGCCATATCGAGCGAGGGGAAACGCCGGCGCGCTTCCACAGCGCGCGCATTGAACTGGGCGCGGCCGCTGGCAAGTATCGAGGCGAAGGCAGGAGAAATCATCGCAGCCTTTCAGTCGCTGTGCGACAAGTGCAACAGATAGCGTTCGCCATCGCGCTCGAATGCGATCTCGTTCCAGTGGATCGCGTACCACATTGGTGGCGTCATCGTCACGGCGTGCAGGGAAAATCCGCCGAGCGCGTCGTCGAGCGATTCCAGGAAGGCGGCCACCAGCTGCGCGCGAAAGCGCCCGGGGGGCGCCGCCTGCATGTGCCGCGATGAGAAAAACCAGCGCTGGCATACCTGTTCCAGCTGCGCGCGTCCGCACGGCGCCGCACTAATGTGCCACAGCGGCGCCGGCAAGTCGCGCGCGGGTGCGATGACGCGCAAGGCGTAATCTTCCACGCGCAAGCCCAGCGCCGTCGTCAAATCGGGCGCATCGGGCAGGCGCTGCAACTCGTAGCTCGCGCACAGGTCGCTCGCTTCACTATTCAGTAGCGCCAGCGCTTCCAGGAAGCCTTGACAGCGAAGGACGCTCATTGCGAACGCAGCCAGCTGCGGTAATTCGTATAGCGCTGGTGCAGATACTTGAGTTTCAACAGATCGTCGTACAGGGGACCGTACAGTTTTCTCCCCTTCGTGCGTTCGCCGATCAGCTTTTCGATGCGGTTCAAACGCGCCAGGGTTTCGCGCTCGCTGACGCCGTCGAGGCCCAGGTCGAATTCGGCCGACAGCACGCCGACAGGATCGTCGCGGTCCAGGTCCAGGCGGTTGAATTCATCGTTCGACAAATCGAACAAACGGCGCAGCCAGCCCAGTCTGTCGCTGCGGTAGGCGGCGTTTTCCGGCAGCGCGAAAAATGGCGCGTCCGAGTCCGGCTGCAGCTTGTTATGCAGGACGAATGGCAGCACCTGGCGCAAGTCTTCCAGCTCCACCTCGCCATTGCCGCGGAAATACGCCATGGCCTTGGCGTAGATCATCAGCGCCATCAGGGTGCGCACGGAGATGCCGTTCAGGGTCTGGCAGCCCAGGTCCTTCAGGCGGTCGCGCCCATTGTCGGCCGCCTGCGCCTGCCCCCGGTCGGCGCCGGCCAGGCGGGCCGTATCCTTGGTCATGTATTCGAACTGGCCACCGGCCGTCTCGAACAGCTCGAACTGGCTGGCGAAGAATTCCAGGCGCCGGCGCACGGCGTCGGGGATACCCACCTGGCGGATCGCTTCGCCGATCTGGTCCACTTCCGCTTCCGTGAAGATGATATCGGGCGGTACCAGCTCTTCGGGGCGCACGTTTTCTTCCACGCGCAGCAGCAACTCGTTCAGAAAGCGCGGGTTGAAGGCCAGCGCCTGCACCGTCACGTCGACCCGGTCGCGCAGCGCTTCGATCACCTGGTAGGTGCCGCCGCCCTGGTCGTCGTTGGCCGTCAGATACCAAGCCGCTTCCGGGCATTCGTAAATATGGTTCAGCACTTCCGCGTAATTGTCGCCCATGACGGTGAGCAGCGCGCTTTGCGTGCGCGTGGGGATGCGGTTGTATTCATCGACGATCTTCACGCGCATGCCCAGCCAGGCGCGCCAGGCGATGCGGATATCGTCCATGCTTTGCGCGTTCACCAGATCGGCGGGCAGCGGATTGCCAAGCAAATCGGCCACCGTCATCTGCGGGTGGCCATGCTGCATGGCGCGTTTGACTTCCTTGACGGTGGAACCGGCCAGCACGCCCATCAGCAAGGCGCTGGCCGTCTTGCCCCGCCCCGGTCCGCCGACGAACAGACATTTGCGGCGCGTGGCGAACGTCAGCAGCGGCAGCAAAATGAAGCTCGAATAGCTTTGCGCCGACGGCAGATTCAGGGTGCGGCGGCTGTCGCCCACCGAATACGTCTGCGACGGGCCATCGTTGTATTCGATATCGTAATGGGGACTGATGATGGCGTGGTTGACGATCCAGAAATACGCCTGGCGCAGCTTTTCATCGAAAGGCCGCGCCTGCGTCTCGCCTTCCGCTCCCAGCGCGATGGGGCCCTGGTACAGGTCGGCCACGTCGAACTGCCGCGCAACGGGCGCGGACTTGGGTTTGGTGGGGGCCTGGGACAGGCGCTGGAAGAGGTTGAAAGCCATGGACAATTTTCAGAAAATCAGTAATTTCGAACCCAGCCATTTGCCGGGTTCACCTAAGTAAAATTATTACATAAAGTACCAGCTAGCATTGTTCAGTTCGCCAGCCGCGCGCGCCAGTGACAAGCTGCCCGATCCCGTGCGTGACGGTTTTTGCCGGCTGCTGCCGGCAGCATTGCAGAAAAAGAGCCAAGCGACCATGAGCCTGCCTTGCCCCACCACGACAGCACGCCACCGCCCTGGTGTGCCAAGCTTGCATGGTGTACACATGATGGATACCGTCGCTAGCGTTGCGGCCAGAGTACATCAACCTTCTCGTCGTCGGTCAACCACAAGCGCTTTCCGTCCTTGTCCTTGTGCGCACCGAATATTTTCTTGTAGTTATAGCTCTTGCAGTGCAGCTTCAACCAGGCGTGGTAGTAGTCATCAAGAAAAGCGCTGAATGTCTGCTGGAAGCCTGGTTCGCTTGCGTCTTCTTCGGACAGCTCGAAGCGGCCTATCCTGGCAACGATGTGTGCGATGTCCATCCTGCTGACATCGTCAAGTTTCACGGGGTCGGGCAAGGCGATCCTGAACGCCAGCACTTCCGCGCCCTCCTCTTCCCACCACTCGCGCAAATTGAAGCGGGAGATATCTTTTCCCGTTAGCGTCTGCAATTGATCCGCGAGTCTGTCGTATTCGGCATTGTCGTCGTCGCCATGTACGTCACAGAACTGTGCAAAAGCCTGGATCGATGCCAAAATCATGGCATATCTTTCTTCCGCCACGGCCAGCTGGGGCTCCAGCGCTTTCTCTGGTTTCATGCTCATCCTTGCTGGACGATGGTCGCTGGCGCCTCGGCGCACCAGCGCCACCAGCCCAGCGCCACGCACGCTACCAGCAAGGCCAGCAAGCCCGCCACTTCATGGCGAATTTCATACAGCGAAGCGCCCATCTGGTTGAGCGCGACAAAGCCCTGGATGCCGGCCGTCGATGGCAGCAGCCAGCGCAGCCATTGCAGCACGACGGGCATGGACGACACGGGCCACGTCAGGCCAGCGAGGAACAGCACGGGCATCGAGGTGGCGATCATCAGCTGCGTGCCCCGCTCGCGCGTGCGGAACAGCATGCCCAGCAGCATGCCGAAGGCCGCTTCCGCCAAGGAGAACAGCACCAGCAGCAAGAGCATGCCGCCGAAGTTGCCGCCACGGGGGTAATCCTGGAACCAGAAGACGAAGCCGAAGAAATAGCAGCAGTTGAGGAACGCCACGCAGGCAAACGCCAGCAGCATGCCGATGTAAGCACCCGCCGTGCGCTTGCCGGTCACGGGGAAACTCTTGCGCTGGTACCAGGTGCCAAACAGCATGGTCATGCCGATCAGCAAGGTCTGCTGCACGATCAAGGTCGCCACGCCGGGTACGACATACGCGCCATAACCTTCCTTAACGTTAAACAGGGGCACGGCGTCGAAGGCGATGGGCGAGCGCTGCTGGTTGGCTTGGATGGTGGATGGCGTGCCCGCCCCCAGACGTTTCAATTCAATACCGGCCGACACCGTGCCCACCACTTCGGCCAGGCCATTCAAGGCCACCTTGTTGAGCATCAGATACAAGCCATTGCCCGCCACCTGCGCGTGGGCGGCGCGCCCGGCCAGCACGTCCGTCTGCAAGCCGTCGGGAAGGATCAAGACGCCCATGACCTCGTCGCGCCACAGCAAGTCCTGCGCGACGGGCAAGTCCGGCGTGACGGCGATCACTTGCAGCGATGGATGGGCCATGGCAAAGCGCGTCAACTGGCGCGACATGGCGCTGCGGTCCTGGTCGACGACGGCCACGGGCACGCGCTGGACGATTTCCGTCGAGTACGGCAGCGGATAAAAGAAGGAATAGATGATGCCGCCGATGAACAGCAAGGTCAGCGCGCCCTTGTCCGTCAGCATGGCGCGCCAGGTGGCGAGAAATGCCGGCCACATCATGCGCGTCCCCAGGCGGCAGGCGCATTCGCGCGGCGCGCCAGCAGGAGTATGCCCACGGCGCCGCAGCCGATGGCGATACCGGCCAGTATCAGCATTTCCTGTACGCCATAACGCCACGGCGCGCCGGCCAGCCAGTATTTCGTTTGCAGCTGCAGATAATGCGTGAGCGGCAAGGCTTGCGCCCAAGCGCGGGCCGGCGCCGGCATGGCCATCAGGGGAAAGGCCTGGCCCGCAAACGCGAAGGCCGGCGCCGTGATGAAGGCCGCGCCCGACAGGGCCAGACGCAGAGACAGGGTGGCGCCGATCAGCAAGGTGGCCAGGCCGCAATAGGCCAGCACCAGCAGCAGCATGCTCAGTAGTAACGCCGGCAAGCTGCCCGCCACGGCCCAGCCTCGCACCAGGCTGAAGAACAGCAAGTACAGCAGCGCCAGCGCGCAGTAGGCGATGAGGGGAAACAGCAGCTTGGCGCCGATGGCGCGCAGCCAGCTGCCATGGGCCGAGGCCAGCCATTGCGGCACCGTGCCGTCGCGTAACTCGCGTCCGATGCTCGTGACGATGGCGACGACGATGAAAATCTGCAGCATGGCCGGCATCAGGGCCAGGGTCAGAAACGCTTCATAGCTGGTGTTCTCGTTGTATAAACTGTTCAGTGTCGTGCGTATCGGTTCGAACTGGGCGGCAGCCTGCACGCCCGACATGCCCTTTTTCACCCGCGCCGTCATCTCGATGCCGGCCGACAAGGTCGTGCTGACCGTGCGCACGTCGCGCAGCAAGGCGCCCGCGTGCGAGGAAAACTGCGCGTTGTACAGCCATTGCACGGTGGCTTGGCGTCCGCCCAGCAGTTTCTGCTCGAAATCGTCGGGGATCAGCAGGTAGCCGAATGCCGTGCGTTCGCGCAAGCGGTGCAAAGCTTCGTCGCTGGACGCCACTTTCGCCGCCACGGCGATGCCTGGCGAGGCGTCGAGCCAGCGCGTCAGCTGGCGCGACAAGGTGGAGTTATCGTTGTCGATGACGACGATGGGCAAGTCGCGCGCGATGCCGGCCGAAAACACCAGCCACAACATGCCGCACAGCACGACTGGAATCCAGCTGAGCATGCCAAAGTCCCAGAAGTCGCCGCGCAAGCGCCGCCACTCGCGTGCCAGCGCCGCCGGCTGCTCTTTGTCAATCTCCCTCATCTCGTATCAGAGCGGTGGAAACACGACCGACATGCCCGGACGCAAGCCCTCGACCTTGATGGCGGGACGCAAGCGGATCTCAAACGTGCGCAAATCCGTGCCGCCCGGACGGGCCGCGCGCCACGTGGCGAAGTCCGGCAGCACGGCGACCGAACTGACCTTGAAGCTCAGCTGCTGTTTCAGCGCCGGCACATTCGCCGTATGCGTGCTGCCCATGGCAAACGCGGCCATTTCATCTTCGCGCACCTGCAGCACGGCCCAGGCGTCATCGAGGTTCACCAGGGTGATTACGGGAAAGCCTTGCGGCGCCAGTTCACCCGGCTGTATCTGTATCTTGCTGACCTGGCCCGCCACGGGCGCGGCGATCTTCGTTTCCGCCAGAGCGATCTGCGCTTCCGTCAGCACGGCCCCCACCTGGCGCGCCTGGGCGGCGGCGGCCGTCTTGTCTTCCGGACGAGCGCCCTTTTGCGCCATGTCATATTGCGCGCGGGCCGCCTGCGCCAGCTGGTCGGCGGCGCGCCATTGCGCTTGCGCCTCATCGCGTTTCTGCTGGGCGATCACGCCTTGCTCGTACATATTGTTGACGCGGGTGTACGTGGTTTTGGCGATGGTGGCGCCCGTTTGCGCCCGCTCCCAGTTGGCTTTGGCGGCGGCGACTTCTTCCGGACGCGCCCCCGCTTGCGCCTTTTGCGCCACGGCCTCGGCCGCTTGCGTGGCGGCCGTCGCCTGCGCGATCTTCGCATCCACTTCCGGACTCGTCAGCTGGAACAGCAGCTCACCTTTCGGCACCGTCTGGCCCAGTTTGACGTACAGCTCGCCCACCCGACCCGGCACTTTCGACGAGACATTGACTTCCTGCGCATCCATCTGCCCCTGCAAAGGCAGGCGCTGCGGCTGGAACGCCTGGTACAAGCCCCAGCCGACGAAGGCAATCACGATCACTGCGGCGACTATGGCCAACGGTTTTTTGGAGGTGCTCATTATTATTTGTCCACAGGTAATTGGATATCGGCCGCGGCGGCCAGGCTGCCCAGGCGCTGCGTCTCGCCCGTCGCTTCCAGCAATTGCGCCAGGCCCATCACATAGTTATAGGCAGTCTGCGCCCGCTGGGTCTCGACCTTGGCCAGGTTCAGGCGCGCGTCGACCACTTCCAGCGACGTCACTTGCCCTTGCTGGAAAGCCACCGTTTGCAAGCGGATATTTTCGTGCGCCAGTTCCACCGACGACGCCGTGGACAGGTACTGGATGCGGGCGTTTTCCAGCGCGCGCCAGTTCTTTTCGATCAGGGTCGGAATGTCGCGCTCGGCCTGGCGCGCCACCACTTCCACCCGCTCCTGGTCCAGCTTGGCGGCGGCGATCATCTTGCCCGTATTGATACGGTGCACGAGCGGCACGGACACGACCAAGCCGATGGCCCAGTTCGAGCGCACGAGTTTTTCATTGCCGCGGTTCAAATTGTAATTACCGATGGCAAAGACGGTGGGCGCGTATTCCTTGCCGTGCAGCTTCAAGGCTTGCTCGGCCTGCACGCGCTTGCTGTCGATCTTTTTCCAGTTCGCATTTTCCCGCATGCCCGTGCTGATAAACGATTGCAAAGTACCGACCGGCAAGCTGTTGACGAACAGCGGCGTGCTGGGCAGCACTTGCGTGTTGACGGCAAGCAAGCGATCAAGCGCCACCTGGGCGATTTCCTCGTCGCTGCGCGCCTGTGCTTCGTCGCTGCGGGCGCTGTCGAGGGCCACGTCGGCGCGCAGGCGTTCCGCGCGCGAAATCAGGCCGCCTTTTTCCAGCCTGGCCGCGTCACGCTGGTGCTGCGTCACGCCGGCCGTCACTTCGGCCCGCACGGCCACCACTCTTTTCGCCAGCAGCAACTGGAAGTAGCGCTGCGCCACCAGGGTGGCCAGCTGCTCTTCCGCTTCCGTACGCTCGGCCTGGGCGGCCAGAGTCAGACTCGATGCGAGTCCCTTGACGGCGTCCAGGCGCCCGCCCGTGTAGATGGGCCACATGCCCAGCAAGCCGAACGACGTCAAATCCGTCACCACTTCGCGGTTCAGGGAATTGGGAATGTGCGGCGTGGGCAAGCCGGGAATCGCCGGCAGCGCGGATTCGATGCCGCCCACCACGCCGGCCAGGCCGCTCGTATCGATACTCAAATCCGTCGACAACCGGCCGCGAAACGCCGTCAAGTCCACGGAAGGACCATCGATATTCGACAAGGCTTCGGCCTTCAGTGTTTTGGCCCGCGCGTCGAGCGCGGCGCCCTGCACGGCGCCCGAAGCCTTGGCCGCTTGCTGCAGCGCTTCGTTAAAGGTCAGCGGTTCCGCCTGGGCGGGTATGGCCGCGCCGAGCGCGCCCGCCAGCAATAATGATATGTGTCCTTGCAATCTGCCCATGTAGCGTCCAGTCAATGAATGAGGGGAAAGCACGGGGTTGCCATGTTTATACTTTCACAATAACAATTATATCCACGGATGTCCATTCCAGCCTGCACTATTGGTTACTGGAACTGAAACAAAAAAACGGGCGCCTCTTGCGGGGCGCCCGTTGCGCTCAAACCTCTGCCAAGCCAGTTATTTCTTGGCCTTCTTGCCGCCCTTCTCCTTTTCAAACACGGCAAAGAACTCGGACGCCATGTTGCGGATGGCGCGGCCGATGTTGGCGTAGTCGTATTCGTTCAGGTTGGCCAGCGACACGCGGCCGGACGGGTGCGTGGTGCCGAAGCCGCGGCCCGGCAACAGGATGACGCCCGTCTCCTCGGCCAGGCGGAACAGGGCTTCGTTGGGTTTGAGCTTTTTCAGCAGCCACTGCGAAAACTCCACGCCATGCATCTGCGCGGCCAGGGACTCCATGTCCAGCAGGTGGTAGTAGCGCACGGAATTGGCGTCGTGCACCATTGGCAAGCCCAGTTCGCGATACAGCGCTTCCTTGCGGCGCAGCACGATGCGCTTCATCGACTGCTTGTACTTTTGCTCTTCATCCATCAGCGAGAACAGGGAGAACAAGGTCATCTGCGCCTGCACGGGCGTGGACAGGCCGGCCGTGTGGTTCAGCGCCACCGTGCGGCTGTCGGCCACCAGGCGGTCGATGAATTTCAGCTCGCGCGGCTCCGTCGTGATGGAGTGATAGCGCGCATCGAGCTGCTTCTTGATGGTTTCCGGCAACTTGGCAATCTTGGCGTCAAGCACATTGTCTTCATGCGTGGCCACGACGCCCATGCGCCAGCCCGTCGCGCCGAAATATTTCGAGAACGAATACACGAGGATGGTGTTGAACGGGCAAATGGCGAACAGCGAAACGAAATTGTCGGCAAAGGTGCCGTACACGTCATCGGTCAAAATGATCAGGTCCGGGCGCTTCTTGATGATCTTGGCGATGTATTCCAAGGTTTCGTCATCGATCTTGACGGATGGCGGATTGCTGGGGTTGACGAGGAAGAAAGCTTTGACTTTGGGATCGAGCAGCTTGTCCAGTTCCTTCTTGGTGAATTGCCAGTTATTCGATTGCGGCGCATCGATGTGCACGGTGTTCAGCTTGTAATCGTTCAGCTGGGGAATTTCAATGTAGGGCGTGAAGATCGGCATGCCCAGGGCGATCGTGTCGCCTTCCTGGATGATGTGGTTCGATTTCAGGCTGGCGAACAGATACGTCATGGCGGCAGTGCCGCCTTCGACGGCGTACATGTCGAAGTTGCCGACGAACGGGTGCTTGCCGATCATTTCGCGGTGGATATACTGGCCGACGATTTTCTCGGACAGGCGCAGCATGCGGTCCGGCACCGGATAGTTGCAGCCGAGGATGGCTTCGCACATCTCGTAGAGGAAGTCGCCCGCGCTCAAGCCCAGCTGGTCGCGCACATACGACACGGCCGCCTCGATGAAATGCACGCCGGGGTTGCCTTCGTGTTTACGCACGAAGATTTCAAAGCGCGCCTCGATGCCCTCGCGCGTGGGGAAACCACCCACATCGTCCATGTACACATAGGAACGTTCCGCTTCCGTCATGGCGAACTGGCCGAACTGGAAGAAGCCGTGGCGCGGCGTGGTCGCCAGGAAATTCGGGTTGCCGCGGCCCGCATTGAGCATCAAACGGTTGCTTTGCTTGGCCGTCTGGATCAGCGCATCCTTTAATTCGAATGGGCTCAACAGGGCGAGTTTGCTTGGGTTACTGAAATCCATGTGTGCTACTCCTTATAGACAGACAATGTGCAGGGTTCTTGCAGACTCAAACGAAGGCCACGATGAGCGGCCCCAGCAAGGTCAGGAAAACGTTGGCCAAGGCATACGTGATGGCAAACGGTACGGTGGGAATCGAGTTTTGCGCCGCGTTCAGCACTTCGCCGAACGCGGGATTGGCGCTGCGCGAGCCGGACAAGGCGCCCGCAAACACGGCCACGTTGTCATAACGCAAGATGTAGCGGCCGATCAGCATGGTCAAAATCATCGGCAGGATGGTCACCACCACGCCGACGCCAAACAGGGTCAGGCCATGTTCGCCCACGGTTTGCACGGCTTGCAGGCCGGACGTGAGGCCGACGACGGCAACGAAGCCGGCCAGGCCCAGGTCTTTCAAGATTTGCACGGCGCCGCTGGGCATGTAGCCGAAGGTCTGGCGCTTGGCGCGGAACCAGCCGAATACCAAGCCCGACAGCAGAACGCCGCCGCCGCTGCCCAGGGTCAGCGGAATCGAACCGATGCGCGCCACCAGCAAGCCCACCAGCAACCCGACGACGAGGCCGGCGCCCATGTAAACAAAATCCGTCTTGGCGCTTGGCACGATCATGTAACCCACTTCGGCCGCCACGCGCTTGACGTCCTGCTCGGCGCCGTAGATGGTCACCACGTCGCCCGTCTGCACGATGGTTTCCGCCTGCATCGGCAGGATCTTGCCCATGCGGCTCAGTTGCACGACAAAGATGCCGTGACGCACGCCCGGCGCCGTGGCGCTGCGGATCTCGCCCACCGTCTTGTTGTGGTAAGCCTTGTTGGTCAGCACCATGTCGCGGCGCTGCATCACCAGCTCCATGCCTTCGACGGCCAGCAATTCCTTGCCCAGCTGGGAAGACACGCTGAGCATGGCTTCGCGCCGGCCCACCAGCAGCACGATATCGTCGGCCGCCAGCACCAGATCCGGACTGACGTCGATGATCTGGCCATTGCGTTTCACGCGCTCGATGGTAATCGCCGTGTTCGGATGGGCGCTTTCGATCTCTTCCACGGAGCGCCCGGCACCGGGGCCCACGTCGTAGATGCGGCCGATCAGGTCGGGCGCGGCCGGCGTCTGGCCCGGCCCCAGCACCTGCACGCCCGCCTGCAGCGCCGTTTCCGCCTTGATCGCATCTTCGCGGATGGTGCGCCCCATGAGCTTTGGCAAGATGTTGACGCAGACGATGATGGCGCCAAACGAACCGAACACATACGTGACGGCATAGCCGACGGCCACGTTGCCCTGCAGGCGCGCCACTTCCTCGGCCGCCAGGCCCAGCTTGGTGATCGCGTCGCCGGCCGTGCCGATGATGGCCGACTGCGTCAAGCCGCCCGCCGCCACGCCGGCCGCCAGGCCCTTGTCCAGGCCAAAGAGCCTGGCCAGGATGACCACCGTCAGCAGCGACGTCACGGCCAGCACGACGGCCAGAATGATTTCGCGCACCGACTGGCGCCCCAGCGAATTGAAAAATTGCGGCCCGCTTTCATAGCCGACCGCGTAAATGAACAGGGCGAACAGCACCGACTTGACGCCAGGATCGATGGCGACGCCTACCTGGCTGACGAGTACCGCCACCAGCAATGAACCGGCGACCCCGCCCAGCTGAAACGAGCCGAACTTGATCTTGCCGATGTAGTAACCCGCTGCCAGGGAGAGAAACAAGGCAATTTCAGGCGACTTCTTGAATAACTCATGCAACCATTCCATGCGGACCGCCTTTCATGTTGAAGGATTTCTTTACTGCATCTGCCTCAGGCGTGCACCGAGCCGGCCAGGGCCACGATGAGCGGCCCCAGCAGGGGCAGCACCACGTTCGAGATCGCATACGTAATCGTGTAGCCCAGCAAGGGCGTGGAATTGCCGGCCGCGTTCTGCACGGCCGACAGGGCCGGCGTGCTGCATTGCTGGCCGGCGATGGCGCCCAGCAGCACGGGCGCTTCCAGCTTGAGGAAAAAGTGCCCCACCAGCAGGGACAGCGAAGCGGGGACGACGGCGATCAACACGCCCATCAGCGGCAGCGACAGGCCGTACTGGCGGATCAGATCGATCGCCTGCGGCCCCGACGCCAGGCCCACGCAGGCGATGAAGGTGGCCAGGCCGATATCTTTCATCATGTCGAGCGCGCTCGGGTGGATGCCCGGCATGCCCGGTTTTCGCGCCTGGTACCAGCCGAACACGAGGCCTGTGAGCAAGGCGCCGCCGCCCGTGCCCAGCGAAAACGGGATGCCGCCCAGCTTGGCACTGAAGCCGCCGATATACACGCCCAGCACGATGCCGATGCTGGCGTAGACGATATTGCTGCGCTCGCCCGTGGGCACGCGCTTGCCGATGGCGGCCAACGCCGTGTTCAGCTCGCGCCCTTCCGTCGTGCCATACAGGCGCAGCACGTCGTCGCGCTGCAGGGACAGATCGGGCAGCGGCGGCATGCTGTGCTCGCCACGGACGACGGCCGCCACGTGCACGCCGGACGGCAAGGCCAGCTGACGCAAGGGCTGGCCCAGCAGCGCCGCTTGCTGCAGCACCACTTCGACGGCCGAGACGGCCATGTTCAAGCCCGTCGTGTCGGCAAATTCCTCGCCCAGAATGGCTTCGGCCGCCACCAGCGCGGGACGGTGGCCGATCACCAGCACTTCATCGTTGTTGCGCAGGCGCAGTTCCGGTTCCAAAGGCAATACCTTGCCATGCCGGCGCACACGCGTGATGCTGGCGCGGCCCGCGAAAATATGCTGCAAGGCATCGAGACGCCGCCCCGCGTCGCGGCTGATGCGGTAAGCGCGCCCCACCATATCCGGCGTCGCCTGCACGCCGTCGCCATCGCTCTGCGCGCCGCCCATCTTTTCCCACAATTTATCGGCTTCCTCGCGCAGGTTGACGCGCAACAACAGCGGAAAAATCTGGCTGGTGGCGATGACGATGGCGATCAGGCCGAAAATATATGTGATGGAATACGCGGTCACCACGTTGGCCTGCAGCTCGGCGATGCGGGCGGCTGGCAGCGCCAGCTTCGAGATGGCGTCCGTGGCCGTGCCGACGACGGCCGATTCCGTCGCCGCGCCCGCCATCATGCCGGCCGCCGTGCCCTGGTCCAGGCCCAGGAAACGCGTGGCCAGCAGCACCAGCGCCAGCACCACCACCACTTCGATCAGGCACAGCAAACCCAGGCGCAAGCCCTTGGCGTTGAGGTTGGCAAAGAACTGGGGACCGCCCGCATAGCCGAGGGCAAAGATGAACAGCATGAAAAAGACATTCTTGACGCTGGCGTCCAGGGTGATGCCCAGCTGGCCGATCAGCAGCGCGGCGATCAGGGTGCCGCACACGCCGCCCAGCTGGATGGGACCGAAGCGTATCTGCCCTACCGCATAGCCGAGCGCCAGCGCCAAAAACAGGGCCAGTTCCGGCACTTGATGCAATACCGACGTGATCGAATCGAACATGGGCAAACCTTCGAAAAGATAACGGATGGTTACAAGGGGGACAGAGCGTTCGGCGGCTGGCGGCGGCTGACTTTCGAACGGGCGCACGGGTCCCGCACGACACCTGCGGTAAACGCTTGTGCTGGGAGAGTCTTGCAAAATGTTGCAACGTGGAATTATGTTCGGTGAAAATTTTATAAGTGTCAACAGGTGTTCTGTTGAACTCGTCTTGCGTTTTATCAAACATCGTGCGCACGATTCAGCGCTTGTTTGACATTGATCAATAAAACCATTAGTAATGTTTTGGACGATACCAAAGCGCCTGGCGCGCCAGCGGCGTTGCCTCCGGCAAACGGAAATAAGGCAGCCATGGATGGGGCAACAGCACTTCCAGGCTGGCCAGCAGGGTTGGGAATTAATCCAGATCAATAAAACCGCAAATACAAAATAAATCTTGCGTGCTGCTCTGGACGGCATGCGCGCCCCTCGCCTACGCTGTTTTTTTTATTTGAAAAACAAGAGGAACCCATGCGGACAGCGCGCTTGAATATTATTGGAATGGATCACGAAGGCTGCGCCGACAGGCTGACGGGGGCGCTCGAAGCCGTCACGGGCGTGGCCACCGTGTGCGTCTCGCTGGCGCGCCACGGCGCCACGGTGCAGTTCGATGAACGGCTGGCCACGCAGGAGCGCCTGCTGGCCGCCGTCAATGACGCCGGCTTCATGGGCGAGGCCTCCAACGAAGAACAACTGCCGTCCTGCAGCGGCGCCTGCGGCCACTGCCGCCATTGAGTACCGTCACTGCGCGCCGCCATCTTCCCGCTCAGCCTTCCCGCGCGCCCCGGTCGCGCAGATGCGCCAGCACGCGGCGCGGTCCCAGCGCCTGCAGGTCGAACGGCGGCAACTCGATGGCGTCGAGCGTATTCTTGAACAGCAGACCCAGTTCCGTGTCCCCTTCCAGGCTCAGGCGGCGGCTGAAGAACAGGGTGTCGGGATCTTCCTGGCGCCGCGCCAGCAGCATCAGATCATGCACGCTGGCGGCGATGCACAGGTCCGGTACATCGACATAGCGCTCGGCCACGAACACCGTGCCCTGCCACTCGAAATCGAAGGCGATGCCCGCGTCCAGCAGCCGCAAACGCAGGCTGCGCCCTTCCAGGCTGCGCCGCACGTCGTCGGGCAATTGCGGCGCCAGCAGGCGGTTCAAACCCTGCACGAACAGCCAGGAGGCGGGATACGGCGGCAGCTTGGACAGCAATTCGGCCAGCGGCTCGGGCAGCCGATACGACACGGCGGGCTTGCTCGCGGGAGGCTTGGCCGGGACGGGCAATCTTTCCAGTTGATCTTGCATGGTGCTTCCTTTCAATGCGTTCAATGGGCGGCGTGCTGTTCCATGCCGGGCTGGCCGTGCCAGTAACCGTCACAGGCGCCGGCCGGCTGGCAGGCCGCCAGCTGGGCCTGGGCGCCGATGCCGCTGACCTGGCCGCGGCGGGCGCGGTCAAAGATGGCGATCACCTGTTCCGTATGCATGGCCTGCGGGCTGATACGCGCCACCGCCACGCCCATGTCGCGCATGGCGTCGAGTTCGCGCACCAGGTTGTAGACCAGCGCCGACTGCGTCTGCGTGCCGTTCAACACGAGGAACGGCACTTCGTCGCGCGTGCGCAGCAGCAGGCCGTCCGGCTCTTCCAGGCAGCTGTAGCCGCAATCGTCTTTCGGCAGGTTGCGGTTGCGCGCCGTGAAGCAGCGCGCGGAAAACGCCAGCGGCATGCGGCCGTAGGCGAACACTTCCGTCTCCAGCCCTTCCGGTTTCTGGCGCTGCATCTCGGCCAGCGCCGTCTGTCCCATTTCCAGCGGCATCACCCAGCGCCGCGCGCCCAGGCGCGCCAGCAACTGCAGGCTGGGGCCATTGAACAGGTTCAAATGGGGGCCGGCGACGAAGGGCGTGCCCTTTTCCATGCAGTGCACGGCGCCCATGTCGTTGGCCTCGACGCCGTAGCGGCCATTGCCCGTGATGCGGCGCAGGGTCGCCAGTTCCGCACCCGCCTCGATCAGCGCCTGCGTCGACAGCACCACTTCCTTGCCGGCAGCGGCCAGCATGTCGGCGATATCGAGCCAGTCGGCCAGGCGCACCTCATGCCGGCGCGAGCACACGGTTTCGCCCAGATACACGATATCGACGGCCGTGCCGGCGATCTGCTGATAAAACTCGAAAACGGTGGCGCGCGGCCAGTAGTACAGCAAGGGGCCCAAAGAAAGCTTCAGCATGTTCATCCTTTATTTCCAAGATCTATGGTAAGCGCCGAGGGTGTGCTGCTGGCCCTCGGCCAGCTTGTCCATGGCCGCCATCCAGCCCGGCTTGACGGCGTAGCGCGCATTGCCTTCGCGGCAGGCGTCGATCGCTTCGCGCCACACGCGCGTCACCTGCGCCACGTAGGCGGGGCTGCGCTGGCGTCCTTCGATTTTCACGGCGCGCACGCCCATGGCGATCAGCTGCGGCAGCAGCGCCAGCGTGTTCAGACTGGCCGGCTCCTCGATGGCGTAATACTCTTCGTCATTGACTTCGAAACGTCCCTTGCACAGGGTCGGATAGCTGGCGTTTTCGCCCGGTGCATAGCGGTCGATCAGCACGCCGTTCAGGCGCGATTCCAGGCCGTTCGGCGTTTCCAGCCAGCGCACGGATTTCGCCGGCGAGCACACGCCGTGCGTGTTCGGCGCCTCGCCCGTCGCATACGACGACAGCGCGCAGCGCCCTTCGACCATCACGCACAGGCTGCCAAAACCGAAGACTTCGATCTCGACTTCCGTCTTGCTGATCAACTGTTCCACCTGCGCCATCGACAGCACGCGCGGCAGCACGGCGCGGGCGATGCCGAAGTGTTCATGGTAAAAATTGATGGCTTCGTAGTTGGTGGCCGAGCCTTGCACGGACAGGTGCAAACGCAGCTGCGGGTGGTGCTGGGCCGCATACGCCATCAGGCCCGGATCGGCCACGATCATGGCGTCGATGCCGGCCTGCGCGGCGCGGTCGATGGCGCTGCGCCACACGGCCCAGTTGTGCGGCTGCGGATAGGTGTTCAGCGCCAGCAGCACCTTGCGTCCATATTGATGGGCGTAGCGCACGCCCTCGGCGATGGCCTTCTCGTCGAAATTGAGGCCGGCGAAATTGCGCGCATTGGTGGCGTCGCGAAAACCCAGATAGACGGTATCGGCGCCATTGTCGATGGCCGCTTTCAGGGCAGGCAGGCTGCCGGCGGGGCAGACCAGTTCCAGCGGTCCGGCCACGCGGGTGGCGGTGGTTGAATCAAGCATCATGATATTCACAGTCCTGTATCGGCTCAGGGTGCAGACTATAGCCCCGCCCATGCCGCCCAGTCCTTGACGCAGGTGAAGGAATGCATGCATGGCTGGCGCGCGTTCAACTTGCTTGACCTGGCTGTAAAATGCCCCACTTTTCACCCTCGTCGATTGACCGCCATGACCCGCAAACCGCTGCTGATTTTCCTGCTCACCCTGTTCCTCACCGCGCTGCAAGTGCAGTGGGCCGGCCCGGCCGATGGCTATGACGCAAACACCATCTCCGTGCTGTCGCCCGAAGTGCTGGGCGCGTATCCGGGCGTGCTGCTGCTGTTCCTGCTGGCCGTGTTCGCGCGCCGCCAACTGCCGCTGCTGCGTCAGGCCGCCATCTGCACGGGCCTGCTGGCCGTCTACTGGCTGCTGGCGAATTACGTCACGTTCGACGCACGCGTGGCCAGCTGGAGCACCTACTCGCCGCTGGAAATCTGGGCACACGTGCTGCCCGCCTCCGTCGCCAGCATCGCCGCCTGCGGCGTCGCATTCTTTTGCGCGAGCTGGCTGATCCTGCGCGAAACGCGCTGGAACAAAACCGGCTGAGGTGGTTTTTTCACCTGCATCAAGGATTCGTCACGCAACTGCACGCACCCTTTGACGCCACTATATTTAGTTATTAATCTCCATAAAAACACCGCATGTTGTGTTTATTGGAGGTTTCATGACGACAAATGCAGTTTCCCCCACACGCGGCCAGGTCGATGTCGCCGCGTCCATCAATGAATACCTGGACCGGCGCGACTGGCGTGTCAACGCCAACGCCAACCAGGGCTACTCGCTGGGCGGCCTGATACTCAATGTGTCGGGCAAGGTCATCGCCAACTACTGGCTGGACCAGGTGTATCCGCCGGAAGTGGGCGCAGCGCACCGCGAAGCGGCGCTGCACATCCACGACCTCGACATGCTGGCCGGCTATTGCGCCGGCTGGTCGCTGCGCACCTTGCTGCACGAAGGCTTGAATGGCGTGCCGGGCAAGATCGAATCGGGCCCGCCGAAGCACATGTCGAGCGCCATCGGCCAGATCGTCAACTTCCTCGGCACCCTGCAAAACGAGTGGGCCGGCGCGCAGGCGTTCAGCTCCTTCGACACCTACATGGCGCCCTACATCCGCAAGGACAGCCTGCGCTACGAAGACGTGCGCCAATACATGCAGGAGCTGATCTTCAACCTCAACGTGCCATCACGCTGGGGCACGCAGACGCCGTTCACCAACCTCACGTTCGACTGGGTCTGCCCGGACGATTTGCGCGAACAGATTCCCGTCATCGCCGGCCAGGAGATGGACTTCAGCTATGGCGAGCTGCAGGCCGAGATGGACATGATCAACCGCGCCTACATCGAGATCATGATGGCGGGCGACGCCAAGGGCCGGGTCTTCACCTTCCCCATCCCCACCTACAACATCACCGAGGATTTCGACTGGCATAGCGAAAACGCGGAACGCCTGTTCGAGATGACGGCCCGCTACGGCCTGCCCTACTTCCAGAACTTCATCAATTCGGAACTCAAGCCGAACATGATCCGCTCCATGTGCTGCCGCTTGCAGCTGGACTTGCGCGAACTGCTCAAAAGGGGCAATGGCCTGTTCGGTTCCGCCGAGCAGACCGGCTCCCTGGGCGTGGTGACGATCAACTGCGCGCGCCTGGGCCACTTGTGGCGCGGCGACGAGCCTGCGTTGCTGGCCGACCTGGACCGCCTGCTGGAGCTGGGCAAGACCAGCCTGGAAATCAAGCGCCGCACCATCGAGGAACTGATGCAGCAAGGCCTGTTCCCGTACACGAAACGCTACCTGGGCACCTTGCGCAATCACTTTTCCACCCTGGGCGTAAACGGCATCAACGAGATGATCCGCAATTTCAGCGGCGATGCTTACGACATCACGTCCGCCGAGGGCCATGCGCTGGCGATACGCCTGCTCGACCACGTGCGCGCCCGCATGGTGCAATTCCAGGAAGAGACGGGCCATATGTACAACCTGGAAGCGACGCCGGCCGAAGGCACGACGTACCGCTTCGCCCGCGAAGACCGCAAGCGCTATCCCGCCATCCTGCAGGCGGGAACAAGCGACAACCCGTATTACACGAATTCATCGCAGCTGCCCGTCGGCCATACGGACGATCCGTTCGAGGCGCTGGAATTGCAGGACGCGCTGCAGCGCAAGTACACGGGCGGCACGGTGCTACACCTGTACATGACGGAAGCGCTGTCGGACGCCAACGCCTGCCGCGAGCTGGTCAAACGCGCGCTGAGCCGCTTTTCGCTGCCCTACATCACCGTCACGCCCACGTTTTCCATCTGCCCGCGCCACGGCTACCTGGCCGGCAAACATGAATTCTGTCCCACCTGCGACGCGGAACTGATCGCCCGCAAGCAGTCCGATCTCGCTCACCCACTCAAGGAAACGCCATGAACGCACGTCCCGACTTCACTCCCGCCATCACCCTGCTCGACACCGAACGCCAGCGCTGCGAAATCTGGACCCGCGTGATGGGCTACCACCGCCCCGTCGCCTCGTTCAACATCGGCAAGCAGGGCGAATTCCACGAGCGCCAGTATTTTACGGAAGCGAGCGCCAAGGTTGGCCAGCCCGCCTGCCATGGCTGAGTTGAAAGTGGGCGGCCTGACGCCCTTTTCCGCCACCGACTACCCGGGCAAGCTGGCTGCCGTGGTGTTCGTGCAGGGCTGCCCCTGGCGTTGCGGCTATTGCCACAATCCGCATTTGCAGGCGCGCACGCCGGAAGGCGCCATGCCCTGGCAGGACGTCCTGACCTGGCTGCGCCGCCGCGTAGGCCTGGTCGACGCCGTCGTCTTCAGCGGCGGCGAAGCGTGCATGGACCCGGCGCTGGCGCGCGCCATGCAGGACGCCAGGGAACTGGGGTTCGGCATCGGCCTGCACACGGCCTGCATCTATCCGCAGCGCCTGCAGGAAGTGCTGCCCCTGGTTGACTGGGTCGGCTTCGACATCAAGGCGCCGTTTGCCGACTATCGTCATGTGACCCGCGTGGCCGGCAGCGGCGACCCGGCGCGCGCCTGCCTGGACGCCATCCTCGCCAGCGGCGTGGCTTACGAATGCCGCACCACCACCCACCCGGACCTGCTGCCGGACGAGCAGTTGCTGGCCCTGGCCGCCACCCTGGCCGCCAAGGGCGTCGAGAACTACGTGCTGCAGCAGTTCCGCGCCGAAGGCTGCGCGGACGCGGCGCTGTCCGGCCGCCCCTTGCACGGCTATCCGGCGGCGACTACTGTGGCGCAAATCGGCGCCATGTTTCCGCGATTTACATTCCGTAATCATGGCGGTTGATCCTGCAGCCACATAATTGTTGAAAGTCCCACAAAATTCCCCGTTCTGCAACGCTGAAACGTCTTGCGTGCTGTAATGTATCAACTGTGCCGCGCACCCTGCGCGGCCCGACAGATTCCTCACTCCGCATTACAGATAAGCGTCATCCATGAACGATTTCACCGCAGTCAGCCCAGGCCTTCCTTCCACCCACGCCGACATCCTGTACGGCCCGCCGCGACCGGATTTGCTGCGCGAGGAAGTACTGGCCGACCTGCTGGAAGCGACGGCCCGCCGCTGCCCGGAACAGATCGCCCTGATCGACGGCGCGCGCCGCATCACGTATGCGCAACTCGACGCGCAGGCGGGTCTGGCCGCGTCGCGCCTGGTGGCGGCCGGCGTCAAGCCCGGCGACATCGTGGGCCTGTGGCTGCCGCGCGGCGCCCATCTGCTGCTGATGCAGGCGGCGATTGCCAAGGCGGGCGCCGCCTGGCTGCCCGTCGATGAAGACACGCCCGTCGAGCGCCTGCAGGTGTGCCTCGATGATGCGAATGGCTTTGGCGTCGTCAGCTGCGCGCAGTTCGCGCCGCGCCTGGCCGATGCCGGACTTGGGCGTCCCGTGTGGACGGCGGAAAGCCTGCTGGCCCCCGCCGCGCCGGGCGAAGTGCTGCCGACGCGCGGAGCCGTGCTGCCCGAGCACCCCGCGTATGTGATCTACACCTCCGGCTCCACGGGCAAACCCAAGGGAATATTGATCAACCAGCGCAGCATCTGCCACTTCCTGCGCAGCGAAAACGCCGTGCTGGAAGTGACGCAAAGCGACACCGTCTACCAGGGATTTTCCGTCGCTTTCGACATGTCGTTCGAGGAAATCTGGATCGCCTACCTGGTGGGCGCCACCCTGTGGCTGGGCCCCAAGGAGATTTCGGGCGACCCGGAAGCCTTGCCGCGCGCGCTGGCAGCCAATCACGTCACCGTGCTGCACGCCGTGCCGACCTTGCTGGCCCTGTTCGCCGAGGAAGTGCCGAGCCTGCGCCTGATCAACCTGGGCGGCGAGATGTGTCCGGAGTCCCTGGTCGAACGCTGGTCGCGCCCTGGCCGCGCCATGTTCAACACCTATGGCCCGACGGAGGCGACCGTCTCGTGCAGCCTGGCGCGCCTGCAGCCGGGCGAACCGGTGACCATCGGCACGCCGCTGCCCAACTACGGTTTGCTGGTGCTGCAAGTGGCAGAAGCGGGAGAAAACCGTCCATTGACTTTGCTGGCGCGCGGCGAGACGGGGGAGCTGTGCATCATCGGTCCCGGACTGGCCGAGGGTTACCTGGGCCGGCCCGACCTGACGGTGGAAAAATTCCTGCCCAATCCCTGGAGCACGGGCCCTGACGATGTGCGCCTGTACCGCACGGGCGACCTGGCCCGCATCGATCTTGATGGCCAGGTGCTATGCCTGGGCCGCGCCGACGACCAGGTGAAAATACGCGGCTTCCGCGTGGAGCTGGGCGAGATCGAAGCCGTGCTGGCGCAGCAAACGGGCGTAGGCACGGTGGCCGTCTTGCTGCGCAAGGATGACGGCATCGACCAGCTGGTGGCGTACATCGTCGGCAGCGACGAGGCGCCGGCCGACGCCCTGGCCGCGAAAACCCTGCGCGCGGCCCTGAACCTGCACTTGCCGCCATATATGGTGCCGGGCCGTTTTGAATTGCTGCCGCTGATGCCGCGCCTCACTTCCGGCAAGATCGACCGGAAAGCCTTGAAAGCCATGCCCCTGTCCGCCCCGCCGGCTGGCGAAGCGGGCGAATCGGACGTGCCGGAAACCCCGGCCGAAGCGGCCCTGTTCGCGGCGCTGGCCAAGCTGTTCCCGGGCCAGGCGATCTTGCGCCAGCTGGACTTCTTCAGCGACCTCGGTGGCCATTCCTTCCTGGCCGCGCGCCTGGCCTCCGCACTGCGCGCCGATCCGGCCTACGCCCACATGACGGTGCGCGATATTTACCAGAACCGGCAGATCGGCAAGATCGCCGCCGTGCTGAATGAAGCGCCGGCGCTGGCCACACCAGAAGCGGAGTGGACGCCGCCATCGACCGTGAAACGCTGGCTGTGCGGCGCGGCGCAGGCGGCGGCCGTGCCGGGTCTCGTCACCCTGCGTATGGCGCAGTGGATGGCGCCGTTCTTTACGTACCACTTCTTCACGGGCGACACGGGCGACACCGTGCCGCGCGCCATCGCCGCCTCCATCGGCGTGTTTTTACTCGCGACCCTGGCCGAATTTGCCATCGCGATTGCCGGCAAGTGGCTGATCGCGGGGCGCTTGAAACCGGGCAGCTATCCGCTGTGGGGCGTTACCTATTACCGCTGGTGGCTGGCCGACCGCCTGGTCGAATCGGCGCCCGCCTACCTGCTCAGCGGCTCGTCGCTGAACAGCTGGTGGCTGCGCGCGCTGGGCGCCAAAGTGGGCAAGGAAGTCGTCATCGGCTCGATGACCCTGCGCGCGCCCGACCTGCTGTCCATCGGCGACAACGTCAGCGTGGGCAATGCCGTCAACTTTGAAAACGCCCGGGTCGAGCGGGGCCGTTTGCTGCTGGGCCGGATCAGCATCGGCGACGATGCCTGCATCAGTTCTTACGCGATCATGGAAGGCAATACCACAGTGGGCGCGTTTGGCCACCTGGAAGGTCAATCGGCGCTGGCCGATGGCGCGGCGGTGCCGGCTGGAAGAGTCTACACAGGTTCTCCCGCGCGCGACATTGGCGCGTTCGACCCTGCCAGCCAGCCGCCGCGCCCCGCCGTCTCCCGCCTGCGCCTGACGGGCGAAACCGCGTTCTTTTGCTTCGGCATGGTCCTCATCGCCGTGCTGTTCTTCATGCCCGTTTTCCCCAGCTTCGTGCTGATCGACTGGTTCGACGAGCGCGAAATGATGCCGTGGCTGCAGGGCCGCGACGTGACGACCCAGCTGGCCCGTTACTTCCTGCTGGCCTTCCCCGCCAGCGCCGTGCTGATCGTACTGACCGCCCTGCTGTCGGCCGCCATCCGCTGGGGCGCGCTGCCCCGATTAAAGCCGGGCAGCTCGCCCGTGCACAGCAATATCTATTGCGCCAAGTGGCTGGTCAGCCATATCCAGGAATCGAGCCTGAACGTCCTGCACGGCATCTACGCCACCGTCTACGCGCCGTACTGGTACCGCCTGCTGGGCGCCAAGGTGGGCAAGGGCGCCGAGATTTCCACGGCGCTGGGCGTGGTGCCCGACATGCTGACCCTGGGCGACGATACCTTCATCGCCGACGCCGTCATGCTGGGCGACGAGCAGATCGACGGCGGCTGGATGACCATGCGCCCCACCGTCATCTCGCACCGCAGCTTCGTCGGCAATGGCAGCTATATCCCGGATGGCACGGTGCTGCCCGAACACGTGCTGATCGGCGTGCACACGCATGCGCCGCGCAATGAACAGATGCACAGCGGCGACACGTGGCTCGGCTCACCGCCCATGCATTTGCCCGCGCGCGAACAGGTCAGCGGCTTTGCCGAACACCTGACGTTCAAGCCGTCGCTGTTGCGCCGCCTGGGCCGCAGCCTGATCGAAGCGTTCCGCATCGTCGCGCCGCACGCCGTGGTGATCGCCGTCGGCTATACCCTGGTGCTGGACGTGATGCCGATCGCGGGCGCGGGACGCTGGGGCGAAGTGGTGAGCGACCTGGCGATTGCCGGCCTGGCCTACGGCGTCGGCAATTTCCTGGTGGTCGTACTGTTCAAGTGGCTGCTGCTGGGACGCTACCGCAAGCACGCGGCCCCCATGTGGACACCGTTCGTGTGGATTTCGGAAGGCGTGACCAATCTGTACGAAGGCATCGCCGTGCCCAACTTCATGCGCTACCTGCGCGGCACGCCGTGGCTGCCGCTGGCCTTCCGCCTGTTCGGCTGCAAGATCGGCCGCGGCGTCTACATGGACACGACGGACATCACGGAATTCGACTGCGTGCACATCGGCGACTACAGCGAATTGAACGCCCTCACCTGTCCGCAAACGCACTTGTTCGAGGACCGCGTCATGAAGATCGACCACGTGGAGATCGGCCAGCGCGTCTACATGGGCCCGCGCAGCTCCGTGCTGTACAGCGCCAAGGTAGGCGACAATGCGCGCCTGGGACCGTTGACCCTGGTGATGAAGGGCGAGCACATCCCCGCCGGCAGCAACTGGGCGGGCTGCCCGGCCGCGCCGCTGCGTAGCTGATCGCAGCTGATGGATGCCACGGTGTTCTGGTCAACGGATGGCGTGCTGGTGATCGGCATTGCCGCCGTGCTGCCGCGCTTGGAGGCCCGGTTGCGCATCCGCGATGCCGTGCGCGAGGCGATGGCGACATGGCTGAAGATGGATATCGAGGCGATCTCGGTGGAGTCAACGCCGGGCGCCCCTCCCCGCCTGCTGTTTCCCGGCGGCGTTGCGGGCCTGTCGTTCAGCCATGACGAGGGCATCTCGCTGGCCGCCATCGGCCTGCATGGCCCTGTCGGCATCGACGTGATGCGGGTGCAGGACATCCCCGACTGGTTGAATCTGGCGCGCGATTATCTGGGGCCGCAGGTGACAGCGGAACTGGTCGCCTGCACCGATGCGCAGCGCCCATTGGCGCTGGCGCAAGCATGGACGGCGCGCGAGGCGGTGCTCAAGTGCGCAGGGCTGCCGCTGGCGGAGTGGAGCGGGGTAGCACCGGCTTGCCGCCTGCAAGCGCTGGCCTTGCCGGCACTGTATGTCTCGACTCTGGCATATTAATCTTCCTTGCCTTTGCCAGCTCCGCCGATCTGGACGAAAATCAATTTTACGATAATACTGACGAACAGTCCCAGCACCCCGATCAATTCCAGCATGGCCATTCCTTTGCAGTGACAGCAGACCAGGCCACTGTAACGCGAATACCGGGGCCAGGCTAATATCAAATCAGGCAGTCTCCGATCTCGAAAAGGCATACGATTGATTTCCATCAGACAGTTCCGCTATTTTGTCGAAGTCGTCGATGCGGGCAGCTACTCGCGCGCGGCGGAAAAGCTGTACATCGCGCAGTCGGCCCTGAGCCGCCAGATCAAGGAGCTGGAAGGTGAAGTGCAGGCCCTGCTGCTGACGCGCGACTCTCGCCATATCGAACTCACGCCCGCGGGCCAGGTCTTTTATGAGCGGGCCAAGCGCATCCTCGACGACATCGAGGAAACCGTGCGCCAGACGCGCCACGTGGGACAAGGCGAGCAAGGCATCATCCGCCTGCTGCATTCGAGCTCCGTCACCCTCACGCCCGCCATTGGCGCCGTGCTGAACCGGCTGCTGGCGCAGTTCCCCGGCGTCTCGCTCGATGTATCGAAGGGATCGTCGGAAAACCAGGCTGCCGACATCGAGGAAGGCCGCGCCGACCTGGGCCTCGTGCGCCTACCCACCCTGCGCAAGCATGCCAATATCGTCGTGCGCGAACTGTTTGCGGAAAAGCTGGTGGTGGCCGTGTCAGCAATATCGCCGCTGGCCGCGCTGGAGCGTACGACGATAGCCGCGCTGCGCGACGAAGCGTTCGTCTCGATCCCGCACAAGGACCGCGGAGGCCTGAGCTACCTGGTGGCGGGCCTGTGCCTGGCACAGGGTTTCTTCCCGAAGGCGGCGCGCGCCCTGTCGCGCAAGACCTCGCAGCTGAACCTGATCGAGGCCAACATGGGCATCGCCATCGTTCCCGACAGCATGCGCCTGGTAGCGCCGCCCGGCGTGCGTTTTATCGCGCTGCCCGACGAGGAGTCGCACTCCGTCGTCGGCCTGATCTCGCCGCGCGCGGCCAGCGGCATGGTGGCCGCGTTTACGGAAGCGTTCGTGCGCGAGATGAATACACTCTAGCCTTCCGCATACAGCGCCGCATCCACGTCGCGCACGGCCGCCATCAGCAAGGCCAGCTTCATGACATCGAGCTTGCCATCCGTGCGCACGCGCGAGCACAGGTCGATGCCGTAGGGGCGCACCTGGCGCAGCGCGTCGGCAACGTTGGTGTCGTCCAGCCCACCGGCGAGGAAAACGGGACGGGGGCTGGCGCGCACGAAGCGCGCGCTGACGGACCAGTCGTGCGTGCGGCCCGTGCCGCCCAGTTCCGGGACCAGCGCGCCAGGGCGGCCCGAATCGAGCAGGAAAGCGTGCACGTGGGGCGCGTAGGCCGGGATCAGGTCCAAAGCCTGCGGCCCCTCCACATGGATCACCTGCACGCGCCGCACGTGCGGCAGCAGGCGCGCCAGTTTCTCGACTTCGCCAGGGTCGATATGGCCGACGATCTGCACGGTGGACGGCTGCGTGGCGCGCACGTGTTCGGCGATGGCTTGCGCCGTCGTCTCGGACGTCAGCAGGAACGTGGCCACGGGCGGCGGCGTCCAGGCGGCGATCTGCGCGATGCGCGCGTCGGGAATCGGGCCGGGGCCGGACGGCATGGCCGCCACCAGGCCCAGCGCGTCGGCGCCGGCAGCTATGGCCAGTTGCGCTTCGTCGATGGAAGCGATGCAGCAAATCTTGATGCGGGTTCTCATGGCCTTGCGTGTTCAAATGGAATGAGCAACATTACAACACAGGGCGGCACGCGCGCCAAGACACGCGGTCAAGGCCGCGTCATGCCGCCGCAAACCCATCACCAGCATAGCAACGAGCAAGGGCAGACTCTTTGGCGTCTGATCGTCAGCCCGCGCTGATTGACATGCGCCAGGTGGCGGACGATACTTGATTTATCCGGGATCGCCATTGGAAGCCGCACATGCGTATCGTCGACTTTGAAGTCCGCAAGGAGTGCCCGCCGCAGTTGTGCGACTGCGCGCGCGAGCGACTGCTCGGCGATGCACAGGCGGACCTGTCCATCCTGCGCCTGAACCTGACGGAAGAAAAGCGCCTGCTGGCGCACATCGACGGCATCGCCACCCTTGCCCAGCTGAGGAAGCTGCAATTGCTGTTGCAGAAAAACCTGGGCGTGGAATTGCAGATCGCGCCTGGCAGCGGCGAAGTGCGCACCGTGCGCGGCTTCCAGATCCGCCTGCTGGAACGGCCCGGCCTGTGCCGCAAGACGCGTGCCGCCATTCCGGCCGCCGTGCGGCGCTGCCTGGTCGCGCACCCAGAGATCGCGTTTGCGATATTGAATGAAAACGATTTGCTCGGTGGGGGCTGAGCCGAGTAGGTCGGATTAGCGGGCACCGCGTAATCCGACACCATTCTTGGCGTATGTGCGAATGTCGGATTACGCTACGCTAATCCGACCTACGCCGCCACGCTGGCGCGGATGGGAATGACCTTGCCCTTCGCTTCGCGCGCCCGCAGCTGCCCGCAGCCGCCTTCCACGTCCTGCCCGGCCGAATCGCGCAATTTGGTCAGCACGCCGCGCGCGTGCAGGGCGGCGGCAATGGCGCGCGCCTTTTCCCAGCTGGGGCGCTTGAACGGCAAGTCGGCGATGGTGTTATACGGGATCATGTTCAGCACCGCGTACTTGCCCTGCAAGAGCGCGACGATGCCATCCATCTCGTCGTCGCCATCGTTGACGCCTTCCATCAGGGTCCACTGGTACTGCACCGGGTAGCCGGTCAGGCGCGCATATGATTCGCCGAAGTCCACCAGTTCGCGCGGAGTGAGCTTGGGCGCGCGCGGCAGCAGTTGTTCGCGCAGTTCCGGCTTGGTCGTGTGCAAAGACAGGGCCAGCGCCGGCTTGACCCTGCCTTGCGGCAGGCGCTCGAAGGCGCGTGGGTCGCCCACGGTGGAAAACACGAGGTTCTTGTGGCCGATATTTCCCTCGGTGCCCAGCAGCTCGATCGCTTCCATCACATTGTTCAGGTTATGCGCCGGCTCGCCCATGCCCATGAAGACGACTTTTTTCACGGGACGCATGGTGCGCGCCAGTACCACCTGGGCGACAATTTCTCCGCTGGTGACTTGCCGGATCAAGCCGTCGCGGCCCGTCATGCAGAACTGGCAGCCGACGGCGCAACCGACCTGGCTCGATACGCACAAGCCGTCGCGCGGCAGCAGCACGCTTTCCACCGTCTGGCCGTCGTGCAGTCCCACCAGCAGGCGCGCGGAACCGTCCGCGCCCGGGTGCGTGCTGAGCAATTTCAGCATGCCCTGCAACTCGAGGTCGAGCGCGGGCAAGGCCACGCGCACGGGCAGCGGCAAAAAGTCTTCGGCGCGGCGCCGGCCCTGGTCATGCGGCTGCCCCTGGATCCAGTCGCGCAGCACGCGCTGTTCGTGCAGGGGCTTGGCGCCCAAGGCGCGCAGGCGCTGGCGGAGATGGTCGATTTGCATGGCGTCTGAATAAAAAAACGGCGCGCAGGAATGAAACCGGCGCGCCGTGTTAGGGGTAAAAGCGTTAGACTTTCTTGACGAATTCCGTCTTCAGGCTCATGGAACCGAAGCCGTCGATCTTGCAGTCGATATCGTGGTCGCTGTCGACCAGGCGGATGTTCTTGACCTTGGTGCCCATTTTGACGACACCGCCGCCGCCCTTCAATTTCAAGTCCTTGATGACGCTGACCGTGTCGCCGTCCTGCAGGATATTGCCGGCCGAATCGCGGTACACCTTGGCGCCCTCTTCGACCGCTTCGCCAGCCGTGGCCGACCATTCATGCGCGCATTCAGGGCAGATCAACTGGCTGCCGTCTTCGTACGTGAATTCGGATTTGCATTGCGGGCATGGTGGTAATGTGCTCATTTTATTCTCTGTCTGGTGAACAGCGCGTGCTGTAAAAGCCGACATTATAAGCGCTACGCCCGCCATCGGCGGGCTTTTTCGCATATGACGTCGCAGCCTTATTTGATATTTTTATCCAGGAAGGCGCGGATCACCTGCCCGATCTCGCGGGCATGCGTTTCAAGGGCGAAGTGGCCGGTGTCGTAGAACCGGATATCGGCGTTGGGCAAATCGCGTTTCCATGCCTGCGCACCGGCTGGCAGGAAAAACGGATCGTTCTTGCCCCAGACGGCCAGCAGCGGCAGTTGCTGCTGGCGGAAATAGGCCTGGAATTGCGGGTACATGCGCACATTGGACGCGTAATCGAGGAGCAGGTCGAGCTGGATGTCGGCGTTGCCAGGACGCGCCACCCGCATGCCTTCCAGGGTATAGCCGTCGGGAGAAACGCTGCTCGGATCGGGCACGCCTTCCAGATATTGCCATTTTATCCCGGCCGGCGTCGGAAAGTCGGCCAGCGCCGCGCGGTTTTGCGCCGTCGGCGCCTGCCAGTATTGCCTGATGCCGTCCCAGCCCTTCGACAGTCCCTCTTCATACGCGTTGCCGTTCTGCGAGATGATGGCCGTGATGCGCGCAGGATGGGCCAGCGCCAGGCGCCAGCCCACTGGCGCGCCGTAGTCGTGCACCATGATGGCGTAGCGGTCCAGCTTCAACTGCTCGGTAAAACGGTCCATGGTCCGGGTGATGTTGTCGAAGGTGTAGGCGTAGTGTTCGCGCGCCGGCGCTTCGGTGTAGCCGAAGGAAGGCAGGTCCGGCGCCACCACGTGATAGCGGTCGCTCAGCGCCGGGATCACGTCGCGGTACATGAACGAGGACCCGGCAAAGCCATGCAGCAGCACGATGGTCGGCGCGGCAGGGTCGCCCGCCTCGCGATAAAAAACATTCACGTCGCCGACTTTTTCAAACCGGTAGTGTACTTGCGCCTTGTCGGCTGCCGACATCGGGGCGGCGCCGGCGCTGGCCGCCATGGCCACGGTGGTGGCGGCGGCGAGAGTGGTGGTCTTGATATTCATGGCAATGTCCTTGTAACCTTTAAAGTGAGTATTTGAAGGTTACAAGCATTTCTGGTAACCTGTCAATATTATTTTCAGAGGTTACAAAGGATTTCAAATGACGCCGCATCCCGAGCACGCTCCGCACTTCATCGGCAACCACCTGGCGCTCGATTTCATCAACAGCGCCTTTGGCATGGGGGATGACAGCTGGGATTGCCTGGCCGACAACGCCGGCGCGCTGGCCTGGCTCAAGGCAGCGGGCCTGCTGGCACCCGACTTCAATACACCGCCTACCGGACTGGCAACGCTGGCACAGTCGCTGCGGACGGCGGCGGGACGGCTGATCGATTTGAACATGCCGCGTGAGCCAACCGACTTCGCGGTGGTGAACCGGATACTGGAGGCTGGCCGCCCTGTGCGCACGCTGGCGCAGGGCGAAGGCGATAACGTCGTATTATGGAAACGGCGCCGCGACGACAGCGCGGCCAGCTTGCTCGAACCGGTGGCAGCGGCGCTGGTCCAGCTGCTGACGCAGGGCGAGCTGGCGCAAGTGCGCCAGTGCGAAGCGCATGATTGCACGCTGCGTTTCCTCGATGTCACCAAATCGGGCCGCCGGCGCTGGTGCAGCATGGCCGTTTGCGGCAACCGGATGAAGGTCGCCGCTTTCCGGGCGCGCAAGGATGCCAGATAGCGCCGGCAGGCAACACCCTAATTTTCACTGACAGGAGTGACCAGTAATGACGACATCCAGCTATCCCGATACCCGCCTTTGATCGCCAACGCATGGGTGGAGGCCAGCGGCGGCAAATCCATACCCGTGCTCAATCCTGCCACCGGGCAGGCCATCGGCACGGTGGCCCATGCCAGCATCGCCGACCTCGATCGCGCGCTTGCCGCCGCCCAGCAGGGTTTCGAAACGTGGCGCGCCGTCGATATCGCCCGGCAGATGACGCAGGAGCAGGGCAAGCCGCTGACCGAAGCGAAAGTGGAAATACTGGCCGGCGCCGACATCATCGACTGGTTTGCCGCCGAAGGCATGCGCGTCTATGGCCGCATCGTGCCGTCGCGCAATCCGGCCGCGCAGCAACTGGTGCTCAAGGAACCAGTCGGCCCGGTTGCCGCCTTCACGCCGTGGAATTTCCCGATCAACCAGATCGTGCGCAAATTGTCGGCCGCGCTGGCCACCGGTTGCTCCTTCCTGTGCAAGGCCCCGGAAGAAACGCCGGCCTCGCCTGCGGCGCTGATGCAATGCTTCGTCGACGCCGGCCTGCCACCGGGCGTGGTGGGCCTGGTGTTCGGCGACCCGGCCGAAATCTCCGGCTATCTGATCCCGCATCCGGTGATACGCAAGGTGACGTTCACTGGCTCGACGCCGGTAGGCAAGCAGCTGGCCGCGCTGGCCGGCGCCCACATGAAGCGCGTGACGATGGAACTGGGCGGCCACGCCCCGGTGATCATTGCCGAAGACGCCGATGTGGCACTGGCCGTCAAGGCCGCCGGCGGCGCCAAGTTCCGCAATGCGGGCCAGGTGTGCATTTCGCCGACCCGCTTCCTCGTGCACAACGCCGTCAAGGCCGAATTCACCAGCGCGCTGGTCAAGCACGCCGAAAGCCTGAAGCTGGGCGATGGCCTGCAACAGGGCACCACGCTGGGGCCGCTGGCCAATGCGCGCCGCCTCAGCGCCATGGCGAAGGTAGTCGAAGACGCGCAGGCCAGAGGCGCCACCCTGGCCACCGGCGGCAGCCGCATTGGCGACACCGGCAACTTTTTCGCGCCGACCGTGTTTGCCGACGTGCCGCTCGACGCGAGCATATTCAACGATGAACCGTTCGGCCCGATCGCCGGCATCCGCGGTTTCGACAGTCTGGAGGAAGCCATCCTTGAAGCGAACCGCCTGCCGTTCGGCCTGGCCGGCTACGCTTTCACGCGCTCGATCAAGAACGCCCACCTGCTGATGAACCGCATGGAGGTGGGCATGTTATGGATCAACCAACCCGCCACCCCGAGCGCCGAAATGCCCTTCGGCGGCATCAAGGATTCGGGACATGGCACGGAAGGCGGGCCGGAGGCGCTGGAGTCCTACCTCAATACCAAGGCCGTATCGCTCGTTGGCGTGTAAGCGGGTATCGGCGACGCCGTCGTTCAGCTACGCAGCACTATCTCGATGGTGCTGTGGACGATTTCCTCGTGGATGCTTATCCGTGCGCGCAGCCGCGCAGCCGTCAGGGTAGGGTCGCGGCTGACCACCGACAGCGCGCACGAATACAGCTGCTTGCCAACGCGCCAGACATGCAGGTCGACGATGCGCGGCGTGTCGCCCCCCTCTTCCACCTCGACCGCCTCGCGGATTTCCTGCACCACCGGGTGATCCATTTCGCGGTCCAGCAAGACCTTGCCCGTCTGCTGCATCAGCTTTTTCGCCCACAGGGCCACCAGCACGGCGCCAGCGATGCCCATCACCGGGTCGAGCCACTGCCAGCCGTAAGCCCAAGCGCCGCCCAGCGCAAGGATGGCCAGCACGGACGTGGCGGCGTCGGCCAGCACGTGGATGTACGCGGCTTTCATGTTCAGGTCTTCGCCGTGGCCATGGTCGTGATCGTGGTGATGGTCGTGGCCGTGATGGTGATCATGGTCGTGATGGCCACCGAGGATCAGCGCGCACACGAGGTTGACAGCCAGGCCGAAGGCCGCTACCGCCATGGCCTGCGCATAGTGGATGGGCTGCGGCGAGAACAGGCGCTCGACTGAGGCGGCCACCATCAGCACGGCCACCCCCAGCAGCAGGATGGCGCTCGTGTAGCCGGCCAGCACCTCGATCTTCCACGTGCCGAAGGCAAAGCGCGGGTCGCGCGCATAGCGGCGCGCGGCCGCATACGCAAACGCGGCCAGGCCGATGGCCAGCGCGTGCGAACTCATATGCCAGCCATCGGCCAGCAGGGCCATGGAGTTGTACCACCAGCCGGCCACGATTTCCAGCACCATGGTGGCCAGGGTGATCCACATGACGATGCGCGCGCGGCGTTCGGCCTTGCCATTGCTGCTGTCAAAAACGTGTTCGTGCTGCCAGGCGGAGAGGTCTTCCTTGATGAATGGCGTTTGCATGACGGTCTCCTTATTTGAGGTAGGTGCGCAGGATGCCCGCGATGTCGTCGGCGCCCCTGGCCCGCTCCTCGCCGGAGATATCGGGACTGGCCACGTGCTCGCGCAAGTGTTCTTCGATGACTTCGGCCATCAGGCCATTGACGGCGCCGCGCACGGCGGCGATCAGCTGCAGCACTTCGCCGCAATCGCGCCCCTCTTCCAGGCCCCGCTCCAGGCCCTCCACCTGGCCCCGAATACGCTTCACGCGATTGAGCAGCTTGCTCTTGTTGTGCGCCGTGTGTCCCATGATTCACCCTCGATAAATACTATAGGGGGGTATACTATCAGAGGGAACCGGACGGCGCGATCTTTTGCAGCTTGCTGGCCAGCGAGGCGTCGGACAATTCGCCCAGGTGCGTATCGACCAGGCGCCCTTGTGCGTCATAAAACAGGGTGGTGGGCAGGGCCGAGGAACCGGCCGCCTTGCCCAGCGCCGCGTCGCTGTCGAGCAGCACGTTGCGCAGGGTCACGCCGCTCCGGTCCAGAAAAGCGCTGGCGGCAGGCGCATCCTCGCGCTGGTTCGCATACACGAAGACGATATCGGCGCGCGCCTGCTGCGCGGCGGCCAGCACGGGCATCTCGCGCCGGCATGGCGGGCACCAGCTGGCCCACAGGTTGACCACCATGGGCTTGCCGCTGGCCAGCGCCGCCAGGGTCACCGGCGCGCCGTCGAGCGCCTGCAACGCCACGGCCGGCAAGGCCGTCGGCTTGTCGTACGCCAGCGAGATCCCTGCACTCAGCACGCCCCAGGCCAGCGCGCCAGTAGCCACGCTGATGGCCAACGGACGGCGCATGGCCGCCATGGCGGGACGCCGGCAGCGCCACGCGGCGATGGCCAGCGCGGCCGCGATGCCGGCCGGCGCGAGAAAACCGCCATCGCGGATATTGATGATGGACCACGGCGCCACCAGATATTGTTCGTGCCAGCGTAGAACGAATGCCAGGCGCGCCGCCAGCAGGCCGGCGATCAGCATGTCGGAAACGAGAGGACCGGCGTCCGGCTGTTGGCGATACCGCCTTAGCGACCACGCCGCGCCATAAGCGACGCACAGGGAAACGAACAGCAGGACGAGGCCCGTGGGCAGGGCCAGGGGACCGATTTGCAGGGACAGCATGGGCGCTTTCAGGAACGTCGAGGGACGGCCATTGTGGCCCATGCGGATTAAGCAGGCGTTAAGCGGTGCGAAGGTCAGGTGAGCAGCGCTTCCTTGCGCACAAAATGCATGGCTTGCGGCTGGTCCACCAGCACGCACTGCTTGCCCGTGCGCTTGCAGTGGTCGTGCACGCGCCAGTAGGCGTCGTGGCTGACGCAGCCCGTCTGGCAAATCACCAGGTCGGCCGCCACCAGGCCCGCTTCCAGCGCCGCTACGTCGTCGGCGCCATCGTCACCGCCAGCATGGTGCAGGAAGCGCCCGCCGGCCTGCTCGATGGCTTGCTGCGCCACGTTGGCGCCGGCGGCCTGCTGGTCCGCATTCTGCTCCAGATAGCTGCCCACATACAGCACGGCTTTTTCGCGCACGTCGGCCTGCAAGGTAGGCGCGGGCAGCCACTGCAGGCGCAGCAGCTCGCGCATCAGGTCCTGCACCCGATCGCCGAGCCACTCGACCCGGCGCGCCAGCCTTGCACGCGTCGGCAAGCCCGGCACGCTGGCCGCCAGTTCGGCCAGTGCATCGCGCGCCAGCGCCAGTTTTGTATCGCGGATCACGACCTGCGCCCGCGCGCGCATCAAGTCCGACTCCAGCTGCGCGATGCGGACCGCCTGCGCAGCCAGCTGCGCACTGCAGCGCGCCTGCGCGCGGCCATATTCCCCCATCAGCACGCGATGCTCGCGCGCGATCATGTCCTCGTTGCCATACATGCTGCCCATCATGCCCTCCTTCACCGACCGTGGCGCCATGGCGCCAGCCCATCGCTACCCCATGGATCCGCATTATAAATGAGAATCATTATTATTTGTCCATGCGCGTGCGCTCAGTAGGGGTATGCGGTGGCCGCCAGCGTCACGCAGCCGGCGGGCAAGACAGCAGGCGCTTCCATACGTCGTCCTGCACCTCCCGCACATGCCGCAGGCCATCGGGGCCACGATAGATCCCCAGCGTGTTCGGCCACGCCATATCGATGAACAACAGCCGCACCGGATCGATCAGCAGGGACTGGCCCACATAATTACCCTTGATCTCGCCCTTGTTGACGGTCAGCAGGCGCGCGCCACCGGCAAGCGCCCGCTCGTCCAGCGCCACGCCGCTGCGCTCGGCCACATCGCGCAGCCAGCGTTCACGCCAGCGCGCCTGCTCGCCGAACTGCCCCTTGGGCGGCCGGTCCAGCTTGACGATGGCCGCCACGGGCCCGTCTATCCCCGCCTGCAGCGAAAAGCCCAGGCGTTCCTGCAGTTCGACCGTGTAGGCCTCACCCTTGACGTCGATCTGGTAGCGCCCCACCCCGTCCTGTACCCGCAGGTCAGCCTGATGGTAGGAAGGTTTGACGCAATTGGCGTATTGATCGACGAGCACATCGAGAAACGGCGGCTCGACGGGGGATGTCGCCGCCATGGCGGGCGACAGGCTGGCACACAACATGGCGGCAGCCACGCATTGCATCGTATTCATTCTTGCTCCGGTTATTGCACAATTTTTTTCAATGGTGGAATTGGCAAGATCCGCACTCTACCTGATAGGGAGAAAACAGCCCGCACGACATGGAAGGACAGGCCCCGGCGCACGATTCAATTGAATCGCGCTTGTTAAATCATTATTTCTGAGGTGTAATCTTATAAGTAAATCATTGAATTAATTGCAAGCACACTCATCTCGCCACACGGAGTTCCAGTCCATGTCCGAATTGGTCCAAACAAACGCGTCGTCATCATCCGGTGCAGCACCCGTCGCCAATGGCTACAGCCAGGCCACGCGCCTGCTGAAGCTGAGCACGCCCCTGGGCCCGGACAAGCTGCTGGCCGAATGCGTGCGCGGCGAGGAAGGCCTGGGGCTGGGCTATACCTTCAACATCGCCGCCCTGTCGCTCGACGCGGCCATTCCCCTCAAGTCGCTGATCGGCCAGCCCATCCTGCTGGAATTGCTCATGGCCGATGGCGGCTGGCGCCCGTTCCATGGCCACGTCACCGCCGTCGAACTGGCGGGCGCGAACGGCGGCTTTGCCCGCTACAACCTGACCATGCAGCCGTGGACGGCCTTCCTGGCGCACGGCCGCGACAGCCGCGTCTTCCAGGACCTGGCGGTGCCCGACATCCTGGAAGTCGTCTTTGCCCGCTACCAGGGCCAGGGCATGCTGGCGCCGGCCTGGCGCTTCGACCTGCTCGACCGCGCAATCTATCCGAAACGCAGCATCTGCAGCCAATACCAGGAAAGCGACTGGGCCTTTGCCGAGCGGCTGATGAGCGAGGAAGGCCTGTTTTACTATGCCGAACACACGGGCGACGCGGGCAGCGCCAGCCTGGGCAGCCATACCCTCGTCATCGCCGACCACAACGGCAGCTTCAAGCCCAACACCCAGGCCAGCATTGCCTACAGCCAGCCAGGCGCCGTCATGCCGCAAGACACGATGGATCGCTGGCGCATGCAGCTGCGCCAGCAAACCAACGGCATTGAACTGTCCAGCTGGGACTACCGCGCACTGGGCCAGCGCCCCATCAGCGCCGCCAGCGCCCATGACGGAACGATGGCGCTGGTCAGTCGCGACGCGCCCGGCGCCTATGCCTACCCGTCGCGCGAACACGGACAACGGCTTGCCGAGCGCCAGTTGCAGGCGCTGACGGCGGCCAGGGAAGTGTTTACGGGCGCCGGCACCGTGCGCACCCTGGCGCCCGGCACCACGTTTACCCTGAGCGGCCAGGCGCAAACGGATGCGGCGGGCGGTGGCGACGCTGCAAGCTTCCTCGTCACCCGCACGGTGCACCTGATGCATAACAACCTCGATGCGGAACTCGGCGGCGGCCTGCTACAGCGCTTCGGCCAGGGCTTGCTCGACGCGCTGATCGGCGAAGAGGCGGCCGGCAGCCTGCATGCCGTCGGCGACACCATCAGCGAACGCCCGCCCTACCGCAACCGCATCGACGCCATCCGCAGCAAGGTCCCCTACCGCAGCACCTATGCCAACGACCACGGCCAGCTGCTGCATCCACGCCCCGTCATCATGGGCCAGCAGACCGCCATCGTCGTCGGCCCGGCCGGCGCCCAGCTGCATACGGACCGCGACCACCGCATCAAGGTGCAATTCCACTGGCAGCGGGGCGCGCAAAGCCATAGCCGGCTGGCGCATCCGGCGGCCGACGGCCACACGGGCGCGCCCGGCAACGATAGCGCCGGCACCTGGGTCAGGGTGGCCACGCCGCTGGCGCCCGTCGCTGGCGCCAACTGGGGCAGCAACGCCCTGCCCCGCGTGGGCCAGGAAGTGCTCGTCGATTTCCTGGAAGGCAATATCGACCGCCCCGTCGTCATCGGCACGCTGTACAACGGCCGCGGTCAGGCCGACGCGCAAAACAATCAGGTCAGCCAAGGCACGGGCGCGGCGACGGGCAACGCGCCGGCCTGGTTTCCCGGCCAGGCCGGCGCCCACGCCCACCCGGCGGCCTTGTCGGGCATCAAGACGCAGGCATTGCCAACGAGCCAGGGCGGCGGCGGCGCCTACAGCCAGCTGGTGTTCGACGACAGCCCGGGCCAGGGCCGCGTCGCCCTGCAGCGCCACGCCGGCCCTCACCAGGGCACGGCCGAACTGAACCTGGGCCATTTGCGCCACCAGAGCGACAACCAGCGGCTGGCGCCGGCAGGCTTTGGCGCCGAGCTGAAAACGGAACACAGCGCCGCCCTGCGCGCGGGAGCGGGCATGCTGCTGTCGGCGCATGGCCGCGATGCCAGCGGCAGTCAGATGGATGCGCAGGAAGCGCTGGAACAGCTCAGGCAAAGCTTGCAACTGCAGACCTCGCTGACTGAGCAGGCGCAGAAACATTTCGCGCTCGAAATGCCCAGCCCGGCCACAGCCGGTGCGGCCGCGCCAGCTTCCACTGCCACGCCGGACCAGGCGGAGACGCCTTCGCCAGCCGCCCAGCTCCCCGCCCTCGCCCAGATGCAGCACAGCATCGAGGTCCTGGGCGCGACGGCCGAGGGCGCCGCCACGACGGGCCAGGGCCAGGGCCAGCAGGCGGCGGGCGGCGAAGGCCAGGCCAGCGCGTATGGCGACCCGCAACTGCAATTATCCAGTCCGTCCGGCATCGCCGCCACCACGCCAGCCAACGCCGTGCTGGTCGCTGGCGGCAATGGCAGTCTGACGGCGGGCGCGGATCTCAACTTTGCCGCGCAGGGCAACAGCCTGTACGCGCTGGGCAAGGGCATCAGCCTGTTCACCTACGGCAAGGCCAGCAGCAAGGACAAGCCCAACCAGGAAACCGGTATCCGCCTGCATGCGGCCAGCGGCAAGGTCAGCAGTCAAAGCCAGTCCGATGCGACACGGCTGACAGCGGACAAGGCCATCACCGTCAGCAGCACCGCCAAGAGCGTCACGGCGGCGGCCAAGCAGCACATCCTGATGACGGCCCAGGGCGCGTACATCCGCCTCGAAGGCGGCAACATCATGCTGCATGGCCCCGGAAAAATCGATTTCAACGCCAGCATGAAGGAATTGACGGGACCGGCAAGCAGCCAGCCCACCTTGCCGGCGATGCCGAATGCGGCCGACCTGGGCCGGGCAGTCGAGCTGAACCTGCATTATGGCGATCTCGAGCCAGTCATGAACTCGCCCTACAAAATCACGTTCGCCAATGGCACTTCCCTCAGTGGATTGCTCAACGACAAGGGCCATGCCCGCCTCGAAAACATTCCTCCCGGCGCCTATCACATTGAATATGGCGAAGACCAGCGCGACTGGGTGGCGCCCCCATTGGTAGCGGAACCCCGTTTGCAGCAAGCGAGGCAGCAGCTGAAACAGGCATCCGCATTGCTGGAGGCAGCCCGAAAAAACAGTAAGCCGGAGCCCAAGGCATGAGCCAGAATTTTGTCGACGAGATTGTCGAGTTTTTCAAGGACCTGATCCTGGGCGACTTCGAGGATGACCAGGGCAAGGCCGCCATGATCGTCGGCGGCGCCATTTCCCTGATCCCCGTGGTTGACCAGGTGATGGACGTGCGCGATGTCTCGGGCATGATCTACCGCGTCGGCAGGAAAGGCGTGTCGCGCGCGACCCGCGATGACTGGGTCGACATGGCGCTGGCGGCGTTCGGCTGCATTCCGGAAGTCGGCAGCCTGTTCAAGACCATCATCAAGCCTTTGCGCAAGTACCGCAAGGAGGTGGGCGCGGCGGCCGCTGGCGGCAATGTCATGATCGAAGCGATGCTGGGCAAGAGCAAGGGCGCCGCGATCAAATTCCTGAAAACCTTCCAGTGGGCGCAAAACACCCAGCTGGCAATCAGCACGGCGATGAGCGCGCTGGACAATTGCGTGCAATTGCTCGGCTACCTGTCGACCAGCCATTGGTGGCTGCCGTCGGACTTGCAGCATCTGGCCCGCGACATGAAGCCGCAAGTCGAAGCGGTGCGCGGCCCGCTCAAGGCCGGCATTGCGCAAGGCGCCAAGGCGTTGCAGGACTTGATCGAGGACATGCTGGGTGAAGACGCGTTATGGGCGGCAAAAAAAATCGCCGTCGCAGCCGGCACCGGCGCCAATACGGCGGCCAGGCACAATCACAAGCCAGGCAACACGCATCCGCACAGCGCCAACGCCCAGTTCAAGTCGCCCACGACAAGCTCAGATAAAAAGTCAAAGGGCGTGGATGCCAAAGCAAAAACCAAAGAACGGGACTCGCCGGGCAAGGGCAAGGAACACAAACCCGTGGACGACTCGCACCGCCAGAGCAGCGACGGTGGCACCGCGCCGGTGAAGAATACGTCGCGGCCGATTCGCGAATTGCTGTCCAAAGTGCCATTCGGGCCAAAGGGACTCCTCGGCGAGCATATGGCAGATTATTATCATATGGAACACGTGCTTAAAAAAGCCACCGCCTGGCCGCACGGTAACGTCAATGGAAAATGGCGCTTTGACTACCCGCGCATTGTTGGCCCCGATAACGCACACAGACGCCCGACAGAGCTTGTACCCGAAGACTTAAAAAAAATGGTACAGAATGGTGTGGATACCATCTGGCAGACGAATAGTGACACATTCCATTTCATCGAAGCAAAATTCAGTGGCAGTGCCTACACGCTGTTCCAGCGGCTGCAAAAGGAAGTGGAACGTGGCAACATCCCACGCCCCCCAGCATCCCTCAACGATAGAGAGCTGATGTTATGGACTTTGCTCAGTGATCGTATCAAGGGTACACAGATGGGCATAGAATGGCTACGCAACAGCACAAAAACCCCCGCAATGAAATTAGACAGAAACTTAAAAAACCGCTGGGTGTATCTGATGCTGGGAAGCACCGCGTTCTCCAATCCTTTCGTGACGGCAGGCCACCCAAACGGCAAGCTCAAGTTAGTAGCAGCGCCTGGAGTTGTCGATCATCTTGAAGCGACATTGGAGTTACTCGCCTCAGGCGATCACTACAATATAAAAATACATGACAAACACAAAAAAACTCACGGCATAAGCGATACCTTTGATTATATTGAAATTGACCTCATAGAAAAAAATCGTAGGCGCGCCAAAAAAATATCATCGAAGAATATCACCACTCAACAAGAGCCACCAGAAAAAGATAAAAAATCAGGCAAACCAATTTCAAATAATAGATCCAAGAGAAAATAACAATGGAAATTCTGCCATTTCACCAGCGCCGCCGCCAGCAATTCCTTTACGAGGATCTATACGCAAAGACAAGAAAAAATCAACTCGCGATAATAGATGTTGAACTCGAAAATAAAAGAATAACCGACTCAATGCAGGGAAAATCTTCAGTCCATCATTTTTTGTATTTAGAAGAATTCTGGATCTGGATGCTCGACTATACGGCTGGCGAGCCGATTGATTCACTGGCTCCGCGCATCGCAGACATCGTGGATAAATTTGAAGAATGGAACGAAGTGGATCAACTCTATCAGCAGGAAGCGGCGCTTGAGCTTCCAGAGTATGGAGCATACGAATACGAGGGAGCACCACAGTTTTCCATCCTTTCCGATTATGAAGACACGCTTCAACTACTCAGCATCGCCATCCTGCTACGCGATCAGTGTTCGGTGCGACGCATCATCCACGTGCTGCGCAGCCACCGTGGCAACGATGGGCTATTCGAGCATTTGATTGGCGCATATGTCGAGGACAGTCAAGACCTGGACACCTGCATTATCGGCAAGCCCTACGACACCCTACTGCAAGTATTCTATGAGGAAGATGAGAAAGCTAGCTTAGTCCTGCTTCAGAAATACCTGAAACAATGGTATCCAGCCATGAAAAATCATCCGCGCTGGTACGATGAGCATCTCAACATCAACGAGGAAGGCTATGCCGCGTATTACGGTTACTGGGCCTTTGAAGCGGGGGCGGCCGTCTTTATACTCGACCTGGACGACAGCCAGATCGACCATTTGGTCTACCCCAAAGACCTGGTCGATTATGCACGACAGTTATGGGAAGAGGGCCGCTACACCAGTCAGGAAACAGAACCACTGATACGCAAGGGACGCGTCGAGGGTGGCCAGCCCTGCCCTCAAACAGGTTTCTGGGAAACCCCAGCAAAGTTACATAGCCGCAGCCATTTTGAGCAGGGCCAAATCATGCCTGTTTTTGATGATGCTGCATATGGTGAAACCATCTGGCATTGGAGCGAAGAACAATAGCCAATTTTCCATCTGGCACAGTCAGCGACTGGCCCCGCGCCGAGCTGCGCCAGCGATCAGAAAAAACGACGGAAAAACAATGAGGACAACCCCGTTCGACATGCGTCGCCGACAGCAATTTCTCTACGAAGATCTTTATAATAAAACGAGGGTAAATCAATTTGCGTTAATTAACGGGGGCATTGAAAACAAAAAAGTAGCCGACTCGACGCTGGAAAATTCTTCAGGGCATCAGTTTTTATATTTAGAAGCGTTCTGGATATGGATGCTCGACTATACGGCGGGCGAGCCGATCGCTGCACTGGCGCCGCGCATCGCCGACATCGTGGATAAGTTTGAAGAGTGGAATAAGGTCGATCAATTCTGTCAGCAGGAAGCAGCGCTCGAGTTTCCAGAGTTTGGGCCGTACGAATATGAGGGAGCACCGGAGTTTCCCATCCTTTCCGACTATCAGGACACACTGCAACTACTCAGCATTGCCATCCTTCTGCGCGACCATCATTCGGTTAAACGCATCATCTACATGCTACGCAGTCACCGTGGCCGCGATGGCCTGTTCGAACAATTGATTGACGGGTATGTGGAGAATGGACAAGCCCTCGACACCTGTATCATCGGCAAGCCCTATAGCACGCTGTTGCAAGTGTTCTATGAGGAAGATGAGAAGGCCACGCTCGACCTGCTCCAAAAATACCTGAAACAGTGGTATCCGGCCATGAAAAATCATCCGCGCTGGTATGACGGGCATCTGAGAATCCGGGACGAAGGCTACGCGCCCTATTACGGTTACTGGGCATTTGAAGCGGGTGCGACGGTATTTTTACTCGACCTGGACGACAGCCAAATCGACCATCTTGTCTATCCCAAGGACTTGGTCGATTATGCACGTCAGCTGCGGAAAGATGGCCGCCACACTCGCCTGGGCACAGAACCTCTGATACGCAATGTGCGCGTCGAGGGCGGCCAACCCTGCCCCCAAACTGGCTTCTGGGAAACCCCAGCCGTAGCCATTTTGAGCAAGGCCAAGTCATGCCTGTTTTTGATGATGCGGCATACGGTGAAACCATCTGGCATTGGAGTGAAGAACAATAGCCAATTTCCCATCTGGCACAGCCAGCGACTGGCCCAGCGCCGGGCTGCGTCAGCGCATGAGCCTTTGAAATGGCGCGCCTACGCAGGCCGGTCAGCAGCAAGCACTGGACATTCCGCCGCCCCCAAAAGATTGGAGCAAGGCAAGATCATGAGCAATCTGGATGCTGCCTGTGGCTTGACGGTGTGGCATTTTCTGAAGGTATAAAAAACAACGACGTGAGAGGAGAAAAGATGAGCACAACGGAACGTTTTTTTACTGCCGAAGATGTAGAGGGAATGGTTGCTGACCTCAAGGAATGGCCAAACATGTCCAGTGACGATGGAAATCAAGATCTAGGTGTGTCTCCATTTACTACTTTCTATTTCCTCTACAACACTAAGCATCACCTTGATACGTCACTGCTGATGGTGGGTATTCATGAGGAATTTGAACGACTGACAGGGAATCCCTATCTTATCGGCACACATCCCGACTCGGAACGTCCCCACCCTTACGGGTCCAAGCGCTTACCCGATCTGCGTGAATTTGCGCGAAAAACAAAAAAAACAGACTATTTCGCCTTCAAATTTACCGATCAGAAAAAACACAACTCGTCTCCTTCTACTGCTGGATATTTCTGGAAAATGCGGGATCATATGAACGATAATCCAGAACCATCAAACAGGGATTACTCATTCATTCAATTCTACTATCGCTGGTCATGGTGGAAGGACAACAAGATAGCATGGCGGCAGTTTGTTCTGGAAACCATGGAAAAACTAAAACCCGATCAGGTTTACAGCGCCTTTTCGATGGCCAATCCGCTTGCCTTCGGTACCCGCTCGGCAGTGACCGTGTGGGAACGCTCTCTGGCGCCGCGATTTTTTGGTTTGGACATTGATTATCCTTTTTCCATGAGCGGCTCGCTGGCAGACGGCATCCGTCCGCCAACCTGGGGCTTTTTGCTATCAGATACGTGGCGTGAAAAATTGGACCTCAGCCGCGACCAGATAAAACTCAGCCTGCAGCATCCTCAAATCCGGATCGACGAGCTAGATTCCGGCCTATGGATCGAACTGGGCGAGGAGCCGGCGCTCTACCCGGTAGAGGACGGCGTGCCGGAATTGCCGGCGCTGCTCAACAAGCTGCTCAAGCCGATCCGCAACGACCACATGGCGCTGCTGGGCTTTGGTCAATGGGACGGCGATCCCAACGAACGCTTCAACGATGCCGACTCGCTGCGCTGGATGCGGCGCTTCGACGCCGACAGCGACTGGCCCAGCGCCGAGCTGCGTCAGCGCCGCGATGACGGCGGCCCGGATGACGCCGCGCCAGCACAGGAGCCATTGGAATTGCGCGCCTACGCCGGCGAGGCCTGCCCGCAGGCCGGACAATGGCAAGCGCTGGACATTCCGCCGCAAACCCGGCGATTTGAACAGGGCGAGATCATGAGCAATCTGGATTCCGCCTATGGCTTGACGGTGTGGCGCTTCCTGAACGCATGAAGAAACAGCGACGGTACCGAGGTTCGAGACCATCGACCTGATGCTCGATTGGAAAAGGCAATCATGCATTGCGGTTCGAGATACGCGTACCTTCTTTGACACGAATACAATTTACCCAAGAGAAAAACACGTAACCATGGAAGATTTACCCTTTCATCAACGACGTAGACAGCATTTTCTCCATGAAGAACTTTATCAAAAAACACGGACAAATCAACTTTCCTTGATCCGGGGAGGAGAAGAAAACAGAAAGGATGCATATTCGATAGGCGAAAGTTCCTCCGTTCATCATTTTCTGTATCTGGAATTGCTCTGGATATGGATGCTTGACTACACGGCAGGCATAGCCCTCGATCAACTGGCGCCTCGAATCGCCGATATTGTGGACAAATTTGAAGAGTGGAACGAAGTGGATCAAAGGTATCAACAGGAGTGTGCGCTGAAGCTGCCTGAATATGGTCCGTATACATATTCGGGGGCGCCCGATTTCTCGAAACTTTCCGACTACGAAGACACGCTGCAACTGCTGAGCATTGCCATCTTGGTACGCGATCAGCGTTCTGTGCAACGCATCATCCACGTACTACGTAGCCATCGCGGTCAAGATGGCCTGTTCGAGCAATTGATCAGTGCTTATGCCGACAACGTCGTCGAGCGCGATACCTGCGTACTTGGCGCCCCTTATGACACCTTGCTACATGTGTTTTATGAAGAAGATGAAACGGCCACACTCACCTTGCTCAAGAAATATCTGCAACAGTGGTATCCGGTAATGAAGGATCATCCAAGCTGGCATGACGAGCATCTTAGAATCAGAGAAGGGGGCTATGCCGGCTATTATGGCTATTGGGCATTTGAAGCCGGAGCGGCGGTCTTTATTCTCGACCTGGACGACAGCGCTATTGATCATCTGGTCTACCCCAAAGACCTGGTCAATTATGGCCGCAAGTTACGCGCGGAACACCGTTACACCAGTGTTGATACTGCCTTAATAAATAAGGCCGGTCGTATCGAGGGAGGCCAACCCTGCCCGCAAACCGGCTTCTGGGAAACCCAAGCAAAGTTACACAGCCGTAGCCATTTTGAGCAAGGTGACAGAATGCCAGTTTTCGATGACTCTAATTATGGAGAAATCATTTGGTATTGGAGTACGGAACAGTAGCCTCCATGACAGCATGGGAGATGCTTCCCTCGAAATTCGTCAGCGCTGAGATAAATTAACGTTCCATGGTGTTTAGCTTACAGGAAAACAATGAGTACCAGTCCATTCAATGCGCGGCGCCGGCAAAAATTTCTCCGTGAAGACATTTACCATAACACGCGAAAAAACCAACTCGAATTATTTGAAGGACAACTTCTCAACAAAAATATCGCTGAGTCGACACAAAGTCAAACGGTCATTTACCAGTTTTTGTATTTGGAAGCGTTCTGGATATGGATACTCGACTATACGGCAGGTGAGCCGATTGATGCACTGGCGCCGCGCATTGCAGACATCGTGGATAAATTTGAAGAATGGAACGAGGTGGATCAACTCTATCAGCAAGAATTGGCGCTCGATTTTCCAGAAGATGGGCCATATGAATATGAGGGTGCGCCGCAGTTTTCCACCCTTTCCGACTATGAGGACACACTACAACTGCTCAGCATCGCCATCCTGCTGCGCGATCAGCGGTCGGTGCGACGCATCATCCACGTGCTGCGCAGCCACCGTGGCCACGATGGGCTGTTCGAGCAATTGATTGGTGCATATGTGGAGGACAGTCAAGACCTGGACACCTGCATTATCAGCAAGCCCTACAACACTCTGCTGCAAGTGTTCCATGAGGAAGATGAGAAAGCTAGCTTGATCCTGCTTCAAAAATACCTGAAACAGTGGTATCCGGCCATGAAAAATCATCCGCGTTGGTACGATGAGCATCTCAACATCAACGAGGAAGGCTATGCCGCGTATTACGGTTACTGGGCCTTTGAAGCGGGTGCGACCGTCTTTATACTCGACCTGGACGACAGCCAGATCGACCATCTGGTCTACCCCAAAGACCTGGTCGATTATGCGCGAACATTATGGGAAGAAGGCCGCTACACCAGTCAGGAAACAGAGCCACTGATACGCAAGGGGCGTGTCGAGGGCGACCAGCCCTGCCCTCAAACAGGTTTCTGGGAAACCCCAGCAAAGTCACACAGCCGTAGCCATTTTGAGCAAGACCAAGTCATGCCTGTTTTTGACGATGCGGTACATGGCGAAACCATCTGGTACTGGAGTGAAGAACAATAATGATTACAAGGGACAGTTTTCTTGGCAATGATGATATCGAAGAATTTGTTTCCGATCTCAAGGAGTGGCCGAATTCATCTTATGGAAATGACCATATCACACATAATGTCAGCCCTTTCGTCAGCTTTTATTTTCTCTACGACAGCAAGCATTATCTTGATACGTCACTGCTGATGGTGGATATACATGAGCAATTTGAGCGTCTGACGGGAAACCCCTATCTTATTGGCGCGCACCCTGATTCGGAACGTCCTCACCCTTACGGCTCAAAGCATTTGCCAGATCTGCGTGAATTTGCCCGAAAAACAAAAAAAGAAGACTATTTCGCCTTCAATTTTACCGATCAGAAAAATCATATTTCCTCACCTGCCACGGCAGGATATTTTTGGAAAGTTCGGGATTATATGAACGACGACGCGGTCCCATCAAACAGAACCTATTCGTCGATTCAGTTTTACTATCGTTGGTCATGGTGGCTCGAGAATAAAGACGCCTGGAGACAATTTGTCCTTCAAACGGCTGAAATCCTTGATGCTGCGCAGGTATACAGCGGCTTTGCCATGGCGACGCCATTGGCGTATGGCTCCCGATCAGAAGTCTCAGTCTGGGAACGTTCTCTGACAACCCATTTTTACGGACTTGATATCGATGATTATCTCGGCATGCACGGTGAATTGGCGGTAGGTATCCGTCCCCCCACGTGGGGCTTTCTGCTGTCGGACACCTGGCGCGAGAAACTGGATATCAGCCGCGAGCAGGTCAAGCTCAGCCTCCATCATCCAAACATCAAAATAGAAGAACTCAGCGTGGGGCTATGGATTGAATTGGGCGATGAGCCGTCGCTTTACCCGGTTGAAGATGGTGTCCCGGCACTGCCGGTATTACTCAACAAATTGCTCAAGCCAATACGTCATGATCATATGGGCCTGCTAAGTGGCGCCCAATGGAATAACGACCCCAACGAACGCTTCAACGACGCCGACTCGCTGCGCTGGATGCGGCGCTTCGACGCCGACAGCGACTGGCCCAGCGCCGAACTGCGCCAGCGAGCAGCAAAAACGACGGAAAAACAATGATCACCGCCCCGTTCGACGTGCGGCGCCGGCAGAAATTTCTCTACGAAGATCTTTACCATAAAACACGGGAAAATCTGCTCGCATTAATTGAAGTCCGACTTGCAAATAAAAAGATAGTGGAATCAACGCTGGAAAACTCTGTGGTCCATCAGTTTCTGTATTTGGAAGCGTTCTGGATCTGGATGCTGGACTACACAGCGGGTGAACCGATCGATGCACTGGCGCCGCGTATCGACGGCATCGTGGACAGGTTTGAAGAATGGAATGAGATCGATCAATTCTGTCAACAGGAGGCGGCGCTTGAGTTTCCGGATTATGGACCGTACGAATACAACGGAGCGCCGGACTTTTCCACCCTTGCAAATTACGAGAACACGCTACAACTACTCAGCATTGCGATATTATTGCGCGATCAACATTCGGTCTTACGCATCATCCATGTGCTACGCAGTCACCGTGGCCAGGATGGCTTATTTGAGCAATTGATAGGCGCATATGTCGAGGATAAGCAAGATCTCGATTCGTGCATTCTCGAAAAGCCCTATGATACTTTGCTTCAGGTTTTCTATGAAAATAATGAGAGAGAGACACTCAAACTGGTCCAGAAATACCTGAAACAGTGGTATCCAGCCATGAAAGGTCATCCCCGCTGGTACGACGGGCATCTGAGAATCAGGGACGAGGGATACGCTCCCTATTACGGTTACTGGGCATTTGAAGCGGGTGCGACGGTTTTTTTACTCGACCTGGACGACAGCCAGATCAACCATCTGGTTTACCCCAAAGACCTGGTCGATTATGCGCGCCAGCTACGGAAAGAGAGCCGCCACAGCAGCGTGGAGATGAAACCATCGGCCAAACGAGAACGCGGCGAATAAAATGAAAAATCCACCATTCGATGATCGCCGCCGCCAACAATTTCTTTGTCGGCAGTTATATGAAAAAACCCTGGAGAATTCACGTGCGCTGCTACAAGTTCAGCTAAGAAACAAGGAATTAGCTGAATGCGCTGGAGACACCAGTTTGGCTTGCCATTTCCTATATCTGGAAAATTTCTGGATCTGGATGCTGGATTACACCGCTGGCGTGCCAATCGAGGAACTTGCGCCACGGCTGTCCGATATCGTGGACAGGTTTTCGGAATGGAACGAAGCCGATCAACATCAACAAAAGAAAATATTGTCGCAATACCCCGAGTATGGCCCATATAAATACAGGGCGGCGCCAAATTTCGGCGACCTTTCCGATTATGAAGATACGCTGCAATTACTAAGTGTCGCCATATTATTGCGCGATCAGCGCTCGGTCATGCGCATCATCCGCATATTTCGCAGTCACCGAGGACAGGACGGCCTGTTTGAACAGCTGATTGGCGCATATGTGGACGATGACATGCCCCTCGATACCTGCGTACTGGGCCAGCCCTACGAGACGTTGCTGCAGACGGTATATGAAAGCGATGAAGGTGCGGCACAAACTCTCATTAAAAAATATTTGAAGCAGTGGTACCCTGCCATGAAGGATCATCCCCGCTGGTACAACGGCCATCTGCGCATTAGCGACGAAGGCCACGCTCCCTATTACGGTTACTGGGCATTTGAAGCGGGTGCGACGGTTTTTTTACTTGACCTCGATGACAGCGGTATCGATCATTTCGCCTACCCGACAGATCTCGTTGCGTATGGGCGTGCACTGCGCGAGGAAAACCGTTATACCAGCATAGATATGAATGCGGCGGACGATGTCGGACATGTCGAAGGCAAACAGCCCTGCCATGACACGGATTTTCGGGAGTAAGGATGCAGACTCTGGACGAACACACTTTTTTGGCCAGGCGCAGGGAACCGCTGCTGTCCTACGCGATTTACCTTGAAAGCAAAGACAGCCAGGACGAGTGCTTCGACATGGTGGAGGCAGGCTTGCAACAGCCTGCCGAAGTGCTGAAAAATATCCCGCCAGAACACTTCATGACGGCCACGCGCCAGCGGGCATGGGATGGCATCGACCTGCTCAGCCTGGCCTACAGCGCCGGCCATACGACAGCCGATCTGCGCGCGCTGTACCCCACGATACTCGAATACTGGGAAGAGTTTGCCAACTATGACAGGGCTTTTGACGTGCAGGCCAGCGCCGCGGAACAGGGATTTCCCCACTTCGCCCTGCCCGGTGACGGCTACGAGCAGGTCAACCGGATGATCTGCCTTGGCATTCTCCTGGGTTGGGGTAATTTGCTGCCCCGCCTGGCGCCTGTCATCGATTTCAACAACCATGAAAAAGATGGGCTGGTCGAACGCCTGCTGGCTTTTTCCGTCGATGGCAGGGACACCGCCTGGCCAACATGCACGCGCCGCCAGCCCTATGTCAAGACGCTCAAGATATTTGCGGCAGAAAAACAAGAGCGTCCGGCATTGATGCAGGACTACCTGGCAAAATGGTATGACGCCAGCCGCCGCGAACCCTACCATGACAGCCACGCGCGCGACACGTCATTTTCAGGCTACTGGTCATGGGAAGCGGCAGCCATCACCTGCCTGCTCGATATCGACGACAGCAGCTATCGCGATGCCGCATTCTATCCCGCCGACCTGGTGGCATTCCAGCGTCAGCCACCCTCCATGCGATTGGATCCAGCATGAGCAACAAACCCGCCGTGATGGCAGCCTGTCTCATTTTCGCCATGCCCGCGCTTGCGCACGCCACCGACGGCCCCTTCCCAGGGATTTACTCCGTCATCGATCCCGTCACGGGCATGACACAGGATGTGCTGAAGATCAAACCCTTCATCGATGGCGAATTCAACGTCTTTCCCCGTTTCGCGGGCGAACGGGCATGGGCCGGCGTGCTCTCCGCCAAGGTCATGGGCGCCAGGGATCGCTACCTGGCGGAAGCATTATTCCCTCAGGACGGCAAGGTGCGCGCCCTGGCGATAGAGGACATCGGCTACCTCTACTACACGCCCGGCGGAAGTTATTCGCGCGACGGCCGCTCGGAGACCGGCTACCTGAGCCATATCTTTGCCATCGGCATCAAATCCATGCAGCGCCGGCCGCTGCTGGCAGGCCATGCCGAACGGGGCGAGCGCGGCCAGCATGACTACCGGCCTGGGGCCGATGAGGCAAAGATAGCGGTCAGCACCTTGAACTACAGCGCCCGCTCCATCCAGGTCGGCGTCAGCGATGCCGGCAATCCTGCCAACGCCGTCGATACCGATCCCCTGAACCCTTACATGAGCAGCGCCGCCAATTGCTGTTTCTACCTGCCAGCCGCCCCACAGAAGCCAGTACAGCTCAACATCGAGTACCGCTGGCTGCCGGACGGCAAGCCGGAAACGCGCACCTTGCCGCTGCCGGCCGGCACTGTCACCGAGGAACTGCTGGTCATCGTGCAGGCCGATGGCAAGCTGGCGCTGGAATTTCGCGCCCCGCACGCGTCGCTGTCGATGATGGCCGATGGCAGTGTCGAGGCTGGCAATGGCCGGCTGTATCCGGCCCTGCCCGCCGCCGAGCGCAAGGCCGTGCTGGCCGCGGAACTGGCGCGTCAAAAAAATTCGCTACAAGACATCACCAGGAAACTGGAGAAAATGCCCGCGACGACAGCGATGCAACTCACGCAGCAGGTGGCAGAACAGGTCGCAGAGCGGCAGAGCGCCGTGACCTATCTGGAAGCATTTTCCGCATGCAAAGCGGCCGTGCGCGAGTGCGACAAGCAAGCCAGGGAGGCGGTCCGCGCCAGATAGCGGCAAAGCCCGTTTCTGCTAGGCTATCGCCGTATCGCCACCTGCCGACGCTTCTTTCGGCACCAGCATCGCCTCTTTTACGCCGCCCAATTCCGGTTTTGAACCCTCATATCGCCAATAAAGATATTTCTTGCCCCGTTTCCCCATGAAATACTGCCGGTTTCGGGACCAGCGACTGGCTTCAACAAAGCCGATACTGGCGTCAGTCATCTGATTCTTGAATCCCGCAACAGAATCATGCACATAACGATCGAAGAATTTGTCAAATAAAGTCCGCTCCGCAACCGACATCGACTTTCGGAGCTTGCCTTTCCAGGCATCGTAGATCGCGTCTTCCAGCGGTTCCGTGGCACTACGAAAAAAACCTGTCTTCTTTTCTGCGATGTTCTGCACGTCGCGTTCCCATTCGCTGTCCGTCGTGGTCATGTATTTATCCGGCGTGGCATACATGACGGACTGCCCCTTTGCGATGATGGCTTCGCGTTCTTTGCGCGCCGCGCGCTGGCGTTCCGTGCGCCCCCAGCGCCAATGATAGTAATTGTTCATGTGGCTGATGACTTGTTTCTCGAGCCGCTTGTCTGCGCTGACGTGCTTCATGTAGGTGTCGAAGCATCCCTGCAATTCGCTGCTGATGTTAAACAGCGAGCCATAATCCTGAAGAACCTCTTCGGGAGACTTGAACGGCACCCCCGCCGCATATGCCGACAGATACATATTGCACAGCGGAATGCGCGACAACTCGTTTGAGCGTCCCTCCTGATTCATGTCGTCATAACCGCCGCCCACGTCGGAGTGGGCCCCGGGATAAAGGGTTTCCCGGCAGTTTGAATCAGTGGCCTGATCGATTCGAATAGAATCGGATGGGAATTTCTCCCGCACTTCATGCGCTGCGACATAATGTTCGCAGAAGCGCACGTATGGTGGAATACGCAGATCGGCGGCCCATTCCGCATGGCCGCCCTCGTCCGCCAAATACATCACGCCCCCCCACACAGGCCCCAGGTAATATTTGAGATCGGACTCAAGGCGACTGCCGCCAAACCCCACCGAGGCCACGGTATCAAAAATACCGAGGAAGTAAATCACCAGACGCGGCTGAATAAATCCGCCACTTTTGGTCCAGATCAACCCATCTCCTTGCTGATAACATTGTCCTGCCAACTGACGTACAAAGGCCCGCGCCTGGGCTGCCCCCCGGCTGAAGCCAAACACCGCAACATTGATTTGATTTACATGCGGCATGTGTTTGTCCACCCGCATCTTGAACTCCTTCAGCATCCAGCTGATCCGGGCCTGCCCTTTTGCAGCAGATGCCATGCCGAGCGCCCCATCGATTCCATCACCACTATCCTGAACCTCTGGAAACGGCGTGCCGACCCCTGGCGCATATATCGCGTAGGTCTTGTTTTTTTCATCTTCAGCCGTATGCGCAAATTTTCCCAATTTCGCAATATTGCTGTACTTTACCTTCGACGAAGCCAGCGAGCCATTGCCATCTTTTTTGAAATTATTTCCAGTGCCGTCAAAAAAACAACTGATCCAGACGGGCTTTCGGCAATCCGACTCCTTCGCACATTTTTCCAGTTCCTTGCGATAAATTCCTCGCGCAAGCCGCTCACTCTTCGTGACGTCGCTAAGCCGGCGTATCGTTGGATTGCTCATGGTCTATTCCCTGTGCGGTGTCCGCGGTATGCCATAAAAAGGATTCTCGATTTCCTGCTTGCAGAACTGGCCTTGGGGAAGGCGCGCCGAATGCAGTTTTACCTGCTCGGCAGCAAGCGGCGCCTGCGTCTTGAATGTGCCCAGATGTGCCTGAACCGTACCATCGGCAAGAAAGTGCAAAAGCACGATGGTTGGGCGCTCGGGCCCTTTGGCGGGCAAGATGTCAACAGTAGCCTGACACCAGCGGCTTCCAGGAGCACTCATCCTGGAAGTGCGTTCGTCATAGTCGACACTCGATTTTCCATCGTGGTAGGTCGTATCGAAAACCACGCTCCAGACCACGCGCACGCGCAGCGGTTTATCCACAGGACTATCCCAGATGAAACAGCAATTTCCACTGCTGAAACTGACTTTTTCACCATTGTCCATTTCCGCCTCGCTTGCGTCGCGAAAAAAAATGGAACCGCCGCTGGGCGCTTCATCGACATTGAATGGCAGTGAAATGCCCTTGAATGCGATCGAATAAATATCGTACGGCGTGTAGTTATATGACGTCGTAGTGAAGGTTTTCTCGTTTAATTCCTGTTGCAAGCGTTCTTCCTTCGCCCTGGAATCGCAAGCGGCCAAAATAAATAGGCACAACACGATGGAGGTCAGTTTTTTCATGTCGGGATCGCATTCATATTAGAAGCGGAAACTTCTTCGAGCGCAGCCCATTGCCCAGGAGTCCAGGCCAGGATCCGGTCACTGAAGGACTGCGCCGTTCCTTCGGCCTGCAAAGCGATGGCGGCGAGTGGCGCCAGATGAAAATCGGCACCTAACATGAGCGACAACATGCAGTAACTTTTCAAGTCTGTGGGCGAACTTAATCCATATGCCTGCGCCCTGCCCAGTTGTTCAAAAAAAAAGTCGTAGCGCTGATCCGGAGGCAAACCATCGAGCGCCTGCGGATCATCGCTCTCCATTTGCTTCATCAGCATGAACGGCGATGCTCTATGCATCAGTTCGAGATATTGATGTTGTGTCAAAAGCATGCATTCACTGCCAGGCGGGGCAGGCGCCTCATTTTTCTCGCCATGAACAATTTGTGGCACCCCACGCACGTCCTTGTACAACCAGCCCGTGATGCCTGCGAGTGCAGTCTTGCGCTGCGCCGTTTCCAGCACGTCCAGCCAGTGCGGCAGGATAAGCGGATCGTAGTAGCGCATGATCCACTCGGTACCGTCATCGTGCACCACCTCTGTCAACCAGGTCAGCCGTTCTAACAATTGCTGCAGGGGCTGGCCAGAAACAATCAGCGACATAAAATGGGCGCTGCCGGCAGTGCACAGCAATTTGGCGAGCAAGGGACATTTCTCGCGCTGCATATGCCGCAACAATATCGGGCCAGCGTACAGGGCGTCCGGCTCAGCCAATTCACCCAACAGGGAATACAACTCAACGCTGTGATCGCCAGGCAAGCGGATACGGGCCACACCATCCAACTTGGCACCATCAATCAAGCTGTAGAGGGACTCCCCCTTGTCGAGAGCAGGACGATCGAGCAGCGCAAGCAACTGCAAACCACACGCGGGGGTCCCGCCATCGTTTTCGCGCATGATCATTCCCCCTTCGCGGCAAAGGGCGAGCCGCTCCTGGCCGCATTTAACAGACATTCCTTGCAAATACTGCGAGGCATTACCGGCAGTGGATAGCTTGCACGGGATGGCCCGTCAAAACTCTTCTTGCCGGCATGCACCGTGATCTTGCCCGGGCACTGCACGGTGATGTTGCCGCCCTCGATGGTGATGTTGGCG
>NZ_JABXFH010000042.1:0-53506 GCF_013372745.1 Janthinobacterium sp. BJB401
ATACCGCAGCGCCTCGGCCGGCTTGACACGCGCGGCGCGCCAGCTCGGGTAGATGGTCGCCACCAGCGCCAGGCCAAAGGCGATCAGGCCGATCTGCGCCACGTCCAGCCAATGGACGTCCGACGGCACGGCGCTGATCTGGTAGATTTCCTTGGAGATGAAGTGCAAGCCGAAGATGCCTTCGATGAAAGGCACGATGACGCCCACGTTCAGCGCCAGCACGACGCCGCCGATGACGCCCAAAGCACTCCCCAGCAAGCCGACCAGCGCGCCCTGGATCATGAAAATCTTCATGATGGAGAACGGCGAGGCGCCCAGGGTGCGCAAAATGGCGATGTCGGCCTGCTTGTCGGTGACCGACATGACCAGGGTCGAGACCAGGTTGAACGCGGCCACGGCGATGATCATGCTGAGGATGATGAACATCATGTTCTTCTGGCTTTGCACCAGCGCATACCAGCTGGCACTGGCGCGCGACCAGTCGCGCATCCACAGCTGGCCAGGCATCGACGCCTTGAGTTCGCGCGCCACCTGCGGCGCCTGGTTCATGTCGTGCAGCCGCAGCCGCAGGCCGGACGGGCCGTCGAGCTGCAGCAGCTGCTCGGCGTCCTGCATGTTCACAAACGCCAGGCTGCCATCGAGTTCATTGTGGCCCGCCTCGAAGATGCCAGATACATTGAGCGCGCGCATGCGCGGCATGACGATGCCAGTGGCCGGGTCGCCCGCCCTCGGCTCGCGTTCCAGCATCAGGGTGACGTTCTGCCCCACTTTCACGTCGAGCGCCTTGGCCAGGTCGATGCCCAGCACGATGTTGTACGAGCCTGGCGTCAATTCCTTGAAACTGCCCTGCTTCATCTGGCTGGCCACGCTGGAGACGGTGGCTTCCTGCTGCGGCAGCACGCCGCGCACGACGGATGGCCGCATGGTTTCGTCGTTGAGCAGCATGCCCTGGGTTTCCACGAACGGCGACACGGCTTTCACTTGCGGGTTGGCGTAGGCGGCGCGCTCCTGCGCCTGCCAGTTCGGCATGGAGCCGCTCGTATCGAACACCTCGACGTGGGCCAGCACCGACATCAAACGGTCCGTGACTTCCTTCTGGAAGCCGTTCATGACGGAGAGGACGACGATCAGGGCGGCCACGCCCAGGCCGATGCCGGCCACGGAAATGAGGGAAATGAAGGAAATGAAGCTGTTGCGGCCACTGCGTTTCCCGGCGCGCGTATAGCGCACGCCGACCTGCCACTCGAAAGGAAATTGTTTGATGATGCTCATGCGCTCCCGCGACAACGTGATATGCGAGCGCGCAGTGTGCCACACAAATGGTATTTCATGCGCGAAACACATCACCGTGGCGCCATTTTTCCGCACCCGGCGGCTAGGGAAAAACCGCGGGAACTACTCCTCCAGCGCCACAATCGCCTACAATCTCGGGATGAATCAACTTACCCTCGTCCTACCCTTCGCCTTGCCCAATGCCGAGCTGGCTGCCGACCTGCTCAAGGTCTTGCAGGCGCCCGCCCTGGCGGCCCTGCTGTCGCGCACCTCAAATTGCAATTTAGAAACTTTTGACAACGCCAACCGGCTGCTGCCGCACGAAGCGTGGCTGGCCCATGCATTGACCCTGTCGCCCGCGCCCAACGGCGAGGCGGCGCAATCGGCCTTCGCGGCCCAGGCCATGCGCGGCTACGGCCTGGTGCCGGAACCGGGCGCGCGCTACTTCCTGCTGCACCCGGCCCACCTGGCCATCGCCCGCAGCCATATCAGCCTGGAAGACTTGCGCCAGCTCAAGCTGAGCGAGGCCGATGGCCGCACCTTGTTCGACACGGCGCGCCCGTATTTCGACGAGATCGGCCAGCCCCTGTCGTATGGCGACGCGGGCACCTGGTTCATGCGCGCCGATGGCTGGTTCGACTTGCAGTGCGCCACGCCGGACGCCGCCACCACGCAAGACCTGTCCGTGTGGATGCCGGAAGGCGAACATGCGCGCGCCGCGCGCCGCCTGCAAAACGAAGTGCAGATGCTGTGGCATGAACATCCCGTCAATGCGGCGCGCGAAGAGCGGGGCTTGAAAGCCATCAATTCTTTCTGGATCTGGGGCGCCAGCCTGGCCACGGCGGCATCTGCACCGGCGCGCTGCGCGTCCAGCCTGCATACCAAAGACGTACCGGGCTGGCTGGCCGCGCTGGCGGAACCGGCGCAGCGCGATGCCAGTCCAAACAGTGTGCTGGCAAGCCAACAGGACGCGATTGTCGTGCTGGGCGGCTTGACCGAAGCGGCGCAAGCCCAGGAATGGGGCATGTGGCTGCAGCAGTTGCAAGCGCTGGAAGCGGACTGGTTCGCGCCCCTGCTGGCGGCCGTCAAGGATGGCCGCCTGGGCCAGCTGCGCCTGGTGCTGAGCCACCGCGACGCCTGGCTGGACTGCACCACCAGCAAGCATGCGCAGCGCAAATTCTGGCGCGCGATTACCCTGAACAAGTTGAAAGCATCATGACCCGTACCCGCATCGCCACCCGTCCCTGCCCCTACCGCGAATCCGAATTGCTGCGCCAGGGCGGCATCCACCCTGTGCTGGCCCGCCTGTACGCGTCGCGCGGCCTGTCCGACGCGGCAGAACTGTCGAGCGAACTGGCGGCCCTGATGCCGCCGTCCGGCCTGCTGCACATCGGCGCGGCCGGCGTTTTCCTGGCCGACGCCATTGCCGCCAAGAAGCGCATGGTCATCGTGGCCGACTACGATTGCGACGGCGCCACCGCTTGCGCCGTGGCCATCCGCGGCTTGCGCGCCATGGGCGCCGACGTCGATTTCATCGTACCCAACCGTTTTGAGTACGGCTACGGCCTGACGCCGGAAATCGTCGAACTGACGGCCCGCGAAAAGTCGCCCGACATCATCATCACCGTCGACAACGGCATCGCCAGCATCGATGGCGTGGCCGAAGCGAACCGGCGCGGCATCCAGGTGGTTGTCACCGACCACCACTTACCGGCCGACACCCTGCCCGACGCGGCCGTCATCGTCAACCCGAACCAGCCCGCCTGCGGTTTTCCGTCGAAGCACCTGGCGGGCGTGGGCGTCGTGTTCTACGTCTTGCTGGCCCTGCGCGCGGAAATGCGCCAAAGGGGGATTTACGACCAGAAAACCCAGCCGCCCCTGCAAAACCTGCTCGACCTGGTGGCGCTGGGCACGGTGGCCGACGTGGTGCGCCTCGATACGAACAACCGCATCCTCGTCGCGCAAGGTCTCAAACGCATGCGCAAGGGCAATATGCACGCGGGCGTGGCGGCGCTCTTTCGCGTGGCGGGGCGCGAAGCGCGCAGCGCCACGCCGTTCGACCTGGGCTTTGCCCTGGGGCCGCGCCTGAATGCGGCCGGCCGCCTGCAAGACATGTCACTGGGCATCGAATGCCTGGTCACGGACGACGAAGGCCGCGCCTGGGCGCTGGCGCAGCAATTGAACGACATCAATCTGAAGCGGCGCGAGATCGAAGCGGAAATGCAGGACACGGCCCTGCTGCACCTCGATGATTTCGAACCGGCCAACAGCAGCACCATCAGCGTGTTCGATGAATCGTGGCACCAGGGCGTGATCGGCATCGTGGCCTCGCGCCTTAAGGAAAAATTCTACCGCCCGACCATCACGTTCGCGCCCGGCGCGGACGGCTGGATCAAGGGTTCCGGACGCTCGATTCCCGGTTTTCACTTGCGCGACGCGCTCGACCTCGTGTCGAAACGGGCGCCCAGCCTGATCGACAAGTTCGGCGGCCACGCCATGGCGGCCGGCTTGACCATTCGCGCCGACGCTTTCGACGCCTTTTCCAAGGCTTTCGAAGCCGTGGGCCAGGCCTGGCTCAGCCAGCAACAGCTGGAAAGAGTCGTGGAAACGGACGGCCCGCTGGAAGACGCGTATTACACGACGGCCTTCATCGAGCTGATGGATGGCCAGGTGTGGGGCCAGGGCTTCGCCCCGCCCGTCTTCTGCGATGAATTCCGCGTCGTCAGCCAGCGCATCTTAAAAGAACGCCACTTGAAACTGCTGCTGGAAAAGAACGGCGTGCGCTTCGATGCCATCTGGTTCGGGCATACGGACGCCTTGGGCGAACGCACGCGGGTGGCGTTCCGGCTTGATGCGAATGAATACAATGGCACCACGAAAGTTCAGCTGATGGTGGAGCACGCGGAACCTGTCTGATGGCACCTGAAAGCAACACCATGTTGACCGGTCTGAACCACCTCACCCTGTCCGTGCGCGATCTGGCGCGCAGCGTCGCCTTTTACCGCGACATGCTGGGCCTGCGCCTGCATGCCCGCTGGGACAGGGGCGCGTATCTGTCGGCCAGGGATTTGTGGCTGTGCCTGTCGCTGGACGGGCAAGGCACGGCTGCGCTGGCCAGCCCGGCCTACACGCATTACGCGTTTTCCATTTCCCAGCACGACTTCCCCGCCTTTGCCGCCCGCCTGCGCGCCGCTGGCGTGCCCGAATGGCAGCAAAACCGCAGCGCCGGCAATTCCCTGTATTTTCTCGATCCGGACGGCCACCAGCTGGAAGCCCATACGGGCAGTCTGGCGCAGCGGCTGGCGGCCTGCCGCGCAGCGCCGTACCAGGGCATGGTGTTCGAGGATTGAAGCTGTCCACATCGAATATTCAATAAATTCGTTAAATTCATTATTCCTCAAAAAAAACAAGCACCGTGAAAAAACACTGTCGCGTATCGGTACGCCCCTGATAATCTTGCTTTTAAGACTTAACAAAGCTGACAATATTTCACTCAACAACAGGCAAATAAGCCACATTTCATTGCAAAAATAAAAATATTGATTGAAAATAGTTAACACTTATTTGGCAAATTCGCTAAAATTGATGACGCATCAGGAAATTCCCAATGATGCATGATCAGTTTTGAGGGCAAACCCGTCGAAAGGCGGGGACGCAAAGCCACCGGCCTACCGCGCGCAAGCGCCACGGCAGCGGGGCTGCCAATGTGCAGGACCGGAGCCGCCAGCGCGCGGCACCAGCCTGGATGCATTGTCGAGATGTGGCCCTCGCCCAACTCGGAGAGTTTCGCCATGAAAAAAATCATTCCCCCGCACCACCGTCACGGGCGCCTGCTGCTGGGCGCCACGGCCGCCATCCTGCTGGCCGCGTGCGGCCCCGGCCAGGAGACGCCGGCATCAACGCCGCCTGCCGCCATCGCCACGGCCGCGACACAGTTCACCGTCGAGGTGCCCGTCATTCCGGACGCCGTCGGCGCGCTGGTGGTGCAACCGATGTTCCATGCGGCCCCGGCCCTGCTCGATACGCCTGACGGGCGCGACAGCGCCAACAGCAGCGGCTCGGCGCACTGGCGGCCGCACTTGCAGCGCGTGCCCGGCGCCATGGGGGAAATGACCACGCGCCGCCTGACGGCGCAAAGAATCGCCGTCGCGGAACAGGCGGCGCAGGACATCGCGCCATTGCTCGATGGTAGCGGCGCGAGCGACGTCGCCGCGCCCATGGCCGGCAGCAGCGTGGTGGCGACCTATTCTCCCGCGCAAATCCGCGCCGCCTACGACCTGCCCGCCCTGCCGGCGGCGGGCACGGCGCTGACGCCAGCCCAGGCGGCCCAGCTGGGCGCGGGGCAGACGATCTACATCGTCGACGCCATGCACAACCCGAACGCGGCGGCCGAACTGGCCATCTTCAACCAGAAATTCGGTTTGCCAGGCTGCACCACCAAGGCCATCGCCACGAATGCCACTTTGCCCTTGCCGCCGGCCCCGCTCAGCGGCTGTGAATTTTCCGTTGTCTACAACACGCCGTCGAGCACCATGACGGCCACCGCGCCCGCCTATAACTCGGGCTGGGCCATGGAAATCGCGCTCGACGTGCAGTGGGCGCATGCCACGGCGCCGCTGGCGCGCATCGTGCTGATCGAGGCGCCCGACGCGTCCATCAACAGCCTGCTGGGCGCCGTGCGCCTGGCCAACCTGATGGGGCCTGGCGTCGTGTCGATGAGCTTTGGCGCCGCCGAGGGCAACTGGACGACTTCCGTCGACAGCGCCTTCACGGGCAAGAACATGAGCTACCTGGCCGCCACGGGCGACTCGGGCAGCGGCGTGTCCTGGCCTTCCGTATCGTCCAACGTGCTGGCCGTGGGCGGCACCACGCTCAGCTACAGCGGCAGCGGCATGCGCAGCGAAACGGCCTGGTCCGGCACGGGCGGCGGCATCAGCGCCTACACGGCACTGCCCGCTTACCAGACGGCCAGCGTGCCCGGCCTGACCAACCTGCTGCGGCGCAACGTGGCCGACGTGGCCTTCAATGCCGACCCCGCCACGGGCCAGTACACGGCCGTGATGACACCGGGTAGCAGCACCGCCAGCTGGCTCAGCATCGGCGGCACCAGCCTGTCCACGCCGCAATGGGCCGGCCTGATCGCCATCGCCAACGCCAGCCGCGCGCTGCAGGCGAAGACGGCGCTCGGCCTGGCGCACGGCATGCTGTACGGCCAGATCGCCAGCGTGCCCGGAACCTTTGCCAGCAGCTTTGCCGACATCACGCGCGGCAGCAACGGCACTTGCGGCGTGTGCACGGCCAGGGTCGGCTACGACCCGCTGGGCGGCCTGGGCACACCCAACGTGAAAAGCCTGCTGGCCAGCCTGTCGGGCACGCAGATCGCGCCAACAGCCCCCGTGGTGGCGCCGGCCAGCATCAGCGGCGCGGCCGGCAAGCCGCTGTCCTTCACCGTCTCGGCCAGCGCAAGCAATCCCCTCAGCTACAGCATGCTGGGCGCGCCGGCCGGCATGAGCATCGCCGCCACGGGCGTGGTCAGCTGGGCCAATCCCATCGCCGGCACGTATGCCGTGACCATGGTGGCCAGGGATAGCGTCAGCGGTCTCAGTGGCCAGGGCGTGTACGCCATCGTGATCACCCCCGTCGCGCCGCCCGTCGTCGGCACCGGCGCCATCACGGGCAAGGTAGGCACGGCACTGGCGTTCAATGTCAGCGTCTCCGCCCCCAATCCCGTCAGCTACACGCTCGCCGGCGCGCCGGCCGGCATGAGCATCAGCAGCGCCGGGCTGGTGAGCTGGGCCGCGCCCGTGGCCGGCACCTATGCCGTCACCGTCACGGCCAAGGACAGCAAGACTGGCTTAAGCGGCAAAGGCCTGTACACGGTGGCCATCGCCGCCCCGCTGCCGCCCGTGGTGACAGTGTCCAGCGTCAGCGGCAAGCCGGGCGTGGCCCTGTCGTTCACGGCCACGACGGTGGCGCCCAACCCCGTCAGCTACAGCATGCTGGGCGCGCCGTCCGGCATGAGCATCAACGCCGCCGGCGTCGTCAGCTGGGCCAGTCCCGTGCTGGGTAGCTACAGCGTGACGGTCATCGCCAAAGACAGCAAGACGGGCTTGACGGGCCAGGCCGTGGCGACGGTAAAAATCGCCGCCGCCGGTCCCACGATCAGCGCCGCCGCCATGACGGGCGTGGCCGGTAAGGCCATGAGCGGCAGCATCGTGCTGACGGCGCCGGGCGCGAACGCGCTGTGGATCTCCATCATCGGCGCGCCGCTGGGCATGCAGTTTTCCATGAGCGGCATGACCATCACGGCCCGCTGGCCCCTGCCGGTGACGGGCAGCTACACGCTGAAGGTCGTGGCGCTGGACAATCATGGCTTGACGGCGCAGCTGAACGTGCCCGTCATCGTCACGGCCAGATAAGCTCGCGCAGCCCGCCCGCCAACGGGGCGCACCGGGACACATGTCCTGGCGCGCCCCGTTTTGCATGCGCGCGGCCGTTGCAACGAATCCTGAAAAGGAGTATAAATAGTCCTTAAACAGAGTTTTATCGAAGGACATATCATGAATCTCGCTTACGCCTACCCCAAAAGCCGCTTCGAGCCGGCCGTGCTCGTCGACCTGAACGCCAAAGCCGAGCGCGAGCGATTGTCGCAGGCGGCATTGAAGGGGTTTTTCAAGCTGGCATCCGCCTGGAAACTGCGCGACGACGATGCGCGCGAATTGCTGGGCGGCCTGTCCAGCAGCGCCTGGTACGAGTGGAAGAAGCACCCGGACCGCGTGCTGGAAGTGGACCGCATCACGCGCATTTCCTATTTGCTGGGCATTTATAAAGCCTTGCACATCCTGTATGGCGACAAACTGGCCGACGAATGGGTCAGCTTGCCCAACAAAAACCCGATCTTCGGCGGCCGCACGCCCCTGTCGCAAATGCTGGCCGGCGGCTTGCTGGCCATGCAGACGGTGCGCAAGCTGCTTGACGCGCGCCGCGGAGGACTGTAATCGTGCCTGCCGTCCCGCCTACCCACCTGCCGCCGCTGGCCGCCTTGCGCCAGATCGACACGTGCCGCCTGATCCCGTCGCGCTTCGCCGACATGGAAGACTCCGTGCTGGCGCCGCTGGCCGAGGACGACGCGCACCTGCGCGAGCTGTTCGAGCTCGATAACGCGACGAATGCGCGCCTGGTGGCCGAGTACGGCGGCGCGCCAGGAATTGGCGTGGACGAGCTGGTTTTTGGCGTGCCGCATTTTCGCATCATCAACGCCGCCTACACCTATGCCCGGCCGGAAGGGGCGCGTTTCAACGATGGCGAACGGGGCGCCTGGTACTGCGCCTTCGACATGAAAACGGCGCTGGCCGAGATCATTTTCCACAAGACCGTGGAATACCAGGAAATCGATTATTTCGACGACAGCGTCAGCTACCAGTCGCTGCTGGCCGATTTTTCCGCCAGCTTCCACGACTTGCGCGGCCAGGAGCGCTATCAGGCTTGCCTCGATCCGGCCAGCTACATCGCCTCGCAAGACCTGGCCGCCATCCTGCTCGAAGCCGGCTCCATGGGCGTCATCTTCCCCAGCACCCGGCTGGCGGGCGGCACCAACCTGGCCTGCTTTCGCCCCGCCCTCGTGGGCAATGTTCGCAAAGGCGCCGCCTATCGGTTAACATGGCGGGGTACGCCAATACCGCAGGTGGAAGCCGTCCCAGGCAAATAAACCGCGCGCATCGGCACCGACTCACCGCAACCTGATCTCACATGCAAACCAATCCTGAAAAAGACACCGAACTGCGCCTCAAAGTGAACAGCGAAACGGCCCGCCTGGCCTGGAGCGAACTGGAAAAGCACTTCGCCCAGGGCAACGTCGTCTGGGTCGCCAATGAACTGGACCTGGTCGAAGTGGCCGTGCGCATCTCGCACGACGACAAGGCCACGATCACGCAATGGATGGCCGATGGCAAAGTGGCCAAAGTCTCCGACCAGCAGGCGCTGGACTGGCAGGCCGCCGACGCATGCCTGTGGGCCGCCGTCGTCAGCCCGTTCATTCTGGTGCAGCAGGAAAAACCGACCAGGCACTGATGCTTACAGGCTGCGTTCGAACATCAAGCGTAGCGCAGCGCTGCTGTCGAGGGTCATCACGCTGTCGCTGCGGCCCTCCCCATCCACATAGGATTCTCCTTGCACCTGCTGCCGGTGCAGCAGGTTGGCCGCCGACAGGCGCACGCGCGTTTTCGCGTCCGGCTGCCACAGCGCATACGCATCCAGAGTGCGCCGCACGCCCGCATGGCTGCTGGCGTGCGCATCGAGCCGCGCCAGCCCGCCCGTCTGCACGTGCAGATTGCCGCCCATGCTCAGCATCGGCGAGCGCCGGTAATCGAGCCCCAGGTTGAACGTGGCCGGCACCTGGCTGGCCAGGCGGTTGCCAGGACCCGGTACGGCGGCGACGCGCGACCAGTTGCGCCCCGCATTGGCGCGCACGTCGACATCGGGCGCCTGCTCCCACCAGGTCCGCACGGGGAACTTCACATCCATTTCAATGCCGCGCACCGTGGCCGTGCCATTGTTGAACGGGCTGGCCGTCCAGATGCCATCGTGCTGGAACAGGCGCTGCACGGTGACATCGCTGATGCGCCGCGTGAATGCCGACAAACTGGCCACGCCGCTCTTGCCGAAATAGCTTTCCCAGGCCGCGTCCAGCCCCCATGCCAGTTCCGGGCGCAGGTCGGGATTGCCCTGGAAATCGGGATTGTTGGCGCTGTTGCCATTGTTGACGGTGTAGCGGCGCGGCACCAGGTTGCGCGTGGTGGGCGCCTTGTAGGTGCGCGCCAGCGCCAGCCGCAGCTGGTCGCGCTCCTGCCGCGGCGGCTTCCACAGCAGCTGCGCCACGGGACTCCAGACGCTGGCACGCGTGCGCACTTCGCTCAAGGTGCGGCCTTCGGTCGCCGTCTGCAAGCCTTCCCAGCGCACGCCCGCATACATTTGCAGGCGCGGCGTCACATCCCATTCATCCTGCGCAAACAGGGCCAGGCGCCGCACGTCGGCCGTGTAGTCTTCATCGAGCGCATACGGCGCGCCACCGGAAAAATACGTGTCGCGCTGGCGGCGCGACTCGCTGCGGCGTATCAGGCTGCCGTCCCAGCCCACGCTCAGGGCGTGGCCGCCGCCCAGCCGGCCCAGGTATTTTCCGCTGCTGTTGACGCTGTCGTCGATGGCGTCGGCGACCACGCCGCGCAGCAGCAGGGGCGCGCCACCGGCCGCCTCGCCATGGAAGGCGTAATCCGTGTCGCGCCGGTTGTGGTTGACGCCCAGTTTGGCCGTCAGCTTGCCCGCGGCCCCCAGCGCGTGCGACCAGCTCACATCGCTGCGCGCTGAAAACACGCTCGCTTGCGAGGTGGCGCCATTGCGCGGATAGCTCGATGCCTGCCCCAGCAAGGTCGTTTCGCGGGCCACGCCGTCAAACCCCGTGCGATACCAGTCCAGCAGGCTTTGCCAGGTGATGGTGTCGCCCTTGTCCAGGGTCCAGTGCAGGCGCGGCGTCAGGCTGGCCTTGTTGACGGACGAGGCATTGCGCGTGCGCGTGTCGCGCAGCGCCAGCGGCACGCCGGCGGCATCGGACATGGTGTCAGTCGTCCTGCCCGCCACGTCGTCGGCCGTGCGCGCGAGCGCACCCGTCAGCGCATAGGCGAAACCCGGCAATTTGTCCGCCACGCGCAGGGATGCGGCAGGCTGCCAGCGGCCGTCCTGCCGGCCCGCGCCCAGCTTCCATTCGCGCTCGGCGCCGCTGGCGCCCTTGCGCAAGACCACATTGATGCTGCCGGCGACGGCCTGCATGCTGTATTCAGCCGTCGCGCTGCGCAAAATCTCGATGCGCTCGATCATGTCGGGCCCGATCGATTCGATGGAAAAGCCCGGTGGCGCGGGCTCGCCGTTGATCAGCATCTGCGTGTAGCCCGCCCCCAGGCCCCGCATGCGCACCTCGCCGCCGACGACGGAGACGCCGGGCTGGCGTTTCAGCGTCGCGGCCAGGCTGCTGTCGCCATATTGGGCCAGGTCGTCACGGCTGACGACGATTTTCGCGGCCGTGTCGTCGCGCCGCTGCTGCACGCCGCTGGCGGCGGAAATGGCAACTTGCTGCAACGGCGTATCGTCGGCGCAGGCAACGGCCGGCAAGAGCAGAAAAAGGAGAGGGAAAGTCGGGCTGGCGCTGCGCATGATGCCTTTTCTACACTGCGGGTACGGGAGCGCGCAGTGTAGAGGATTTGACAATGCGCAGCAAGCGCATTGTCAAGCCAGGTTCAATGCCCGCCACCCAGATACGCCGCGATCACCTTCGGATCAGTCTTCAGACTCTCCGCCGGCCCATGCACGGAAATGCTGCCGTTTTCCAGCACGTAGCCGTAATCGGCCACGTTCAGGGCGGCGGCGGCGAATTGCTCGACCAGCAGCATGGTCACGCCTTCGGCCTTCAATCGCGTGATGATGCGGAAGACTTCTTCCACCAGGATAGGCGCCAGGCCCATCGACGGTTCGTCCAGCAGTATCACTTCCGGGTTCAGCATCACGGCGCGGGCCATTGCCAGCATTTGCTGCTCGCCGCCCGAGAGCGTTCCGGCCAGCTGGTCGCGCCGCTCCTTCAGGCGGGGGAACAGCTCCAGGGCCTTGTCCAGGTCGCCCTTGATGTCGCCTTTCGGGCGCGAGCGCGTAAAGCGGGGGAAGGCGCCCAGCAGCAGGTTGTCCGTCACCGACATCGAGGCGAACACCCTCCTGCCTTCCGGCGAATGGGCCAGGCCGGCGCGGGCGATGCGGTGCGAGTCGAGGCCCGTGACGTCCTTGCCGCCCAGGGTAACGGTGCCGGATTTCGGTTTCAGCATGCCGGAAATGGCGCGCATGGTGGTGGTCTTGCCGGCGCCGTTCGAGCCGATCAGGGTCACCAGCTTGCCTTTCGGGACGTCGAGCGAAATGCCGTGCAGGACTTCGACTTTGCCGTAGGCGGCGTGCAGATTGCTAATGGTCAGCATGGTCTTCCTCTCAGTGCGCCGCTGGCGCCAGGGTTTCGGCGCTGCCGCCCAGGTAGGCTTCGATCACTTTCGGGTCGCTCTGGACCAGCGCGGGTACGCCTTCGGCGATCTTCTGGCCGAAGTCCAGCACCGTCACCACGTCCGACAGGGCCATCACCACGTCCATGTGGTGCTCGATCAGGATGATGGTGATGCCATGCTCGCGGATCTTGCGGATGATGGCCATCAGTTCCTTGATGTCGGGCGCCGTCAGGCCCGCCGCCGGTTCATCGAGCAGCAGCAGACGCGGGTTGAGGCCCAGCGCGCGGCCGATTTCCAGCAGCCGCTGCTTGCCATACGGCAGATTGCGCGCTTCTTCATTGGCCAGGTCCGCCAGGCCGACGAATTCGAGGATACTGGCGGCCCGCTCACGCGCGGCCGCCTCTTCGCGCTTGTAACGCGGTGTGTGCAGCATCACGTCCAGCACATTCGACTTGAAAGTATTGTGCAAGCCCACCAGCACGTTTTCCGTCGCCGTCATCTCGCCAAACAGCTGCACGTTCTGGAAGGTGCGCGCCACGCCGCCCAGCGCGATCTCGGATGGCGTGCGGCCGGAGATCACGGCGCCGGCAAATTCCACCTTGCCCGCCGTCGGCTTGTAGATCCCCGTCAGCACGTTCATCATCGTGCTCTTGCCCGAGCCATTCGGCCCGATCAAGCCGTGCACGGAGCCTTGCGTGACGTTCAAGTCCACCTGATTCAGCGCCTTCAGGCCGCCGAACTGCATCAGGGCCTGCTCCACGCGCAGCAGGGTCGCGCCCTGCTGTCCGCCCTGGGCGTGGTCGAATGGCGCCACGCCGTGCGAAGCGACGGCTTGCACATGGCGCCGGCCCTTGCCGATAAAGCTCATCAAAAAGCCGACGATGCCGTCCTGCAGGTAGTACACGACGAACAAGGTCATCAGGCCGAAGATGGTCAGGCGCCAGTCGACCATGTTTTCCAGCTTGTACGAATACGCGGCCAGGCCGATGGTGGCCACCAAGGGCACGAGCACACCGCGCACGGTGGAGCGTTTCTTCGCCAGCATGAAGGCGGAACCGATCACGCCCAGCACGGCGGCGGCCACGGCGATCTTGCGGAACAATTCGATGTCCGACAAGAGGCTGGGCAGCATGACGACGATCATGGCGCCGATCAGCGCGCCGGAACGCGTCTTGCGCCCGCCCATGATGACGGCCAGCAGGAACAGGATCGTCAGCTCGAAGTTGTAGGTATTGGGAGAGATGTACTCTTCCGAATACGCATACAGGCTGCCGGCCAGGCCCGCGAAACCGGCGCTGATGACGAAGGCGTAGACTTTATAGCGGTACACGGACACGCCCATGCAGTCCGAGGCGATGGGGCTGTCGCGCAAGGCTTCGAACGCGCGGCCCAGGTTTGATTTCAGGATGCGGTGCACCACCACCAGCGAGATCACCAGCAGCGCGGCGACCATGTAGTAGTACTCCACTTCCGTCAGTTTGTGGCCGAACAGCACGGGCTTGTGGATCTTGATGCCCATCGGGCCTTCCGTCAGGAAGCTCATTTCATTGATCAGGATTTGCACGATGGTGCCGAAGGCCAGGGTCACCATGGCCAGGTAGGGCCCCGTCACGCGCAGGGCCGGCAAGGCCAGGATGGCGCCAAACACGGCCGCGCCCAGAATACTGGCGGGGATGGCCAGCCAGAACGACAGGCCCAGCTTGAACACCAGCACACCCGTGACATAGGAACCGATGCCGAACAGGCCCGCATGGCCCAGCGACACCTGCCCCGTGTAGCCGACGACGATATCGAGGCCGAACAGCAGGATGGCGTAGATCAGAATGGTCTCGGCCAGGTGAATATAGTAGGGATTCGGGATGACGATGGGGAACAGCGCGAGCACGGCCAGGCCCGCCGCGCTCAATGCCAGCATGGTGATTTTCTTGTTCATGTCGTCCTCAGACTTTCTTGATCGCGGCTTTGCCGAACAGGCCGGACGGCTTGATGGCCAGCACCAGCAGCAACAGCAGCAGGCCTGGCACTTCCTTGTAGCCGGTGGAGATGTAATAGCCGGTGGTCGTTTCCGCGATGCCCAGTATCAGCCCGCCGACGATGGCGCCCACGCCCGACGTCAGGCCGCCGATGATGGCCACCGCAAAGGCTTTTAAGCCCAGCGAGGCGCCCATGGTCGCCCCCGTCAAGGTCAGCGGCGCCACCAGCACGCCCGCAAAGGCGGCCGTCGCCGACGACAGCGCGTAGGAGAACGTGATGACCATGCCCGTGTTGATGCCCATCAGACCGGCCGCGTCGCGGTCGTTGGCTGTCGCCACGACGGCCTTGCCATAGATCGATTTGCGGTTGAACACTTCGACGGCCAGCATGATGGCCAGCGCGCCGACGATGACGGCCACCTGCATCTGCTGCACATTGGCGCCAAACACCTGAAACGGCGCGGCAGACAGGGGCGACGGGAACATCAGGTCATCCTTGCCCCAGATGTTTTCCGCCACGTTCTTGAAAATGATGGCCAGCGCGATGGTCGACATGATCCAGCCGAATTCGGACTTGATCTTGATGGCGGGCCGCACGCCTATCCATTCGACGAACACGCCCTGCAAGGCGCCGAAGACGATGACGATGGGGATCATCAGCAGATAGCTCATGTACGGGCCGCCGTGAATGGTGCCCACCAGGGAAAGGCCCACGAGCGCGCCCAGCATCAGGGATTCGCCCTGGCCGAAATTGAGGGTGCCGGAAGTGGCAAAGGTCAGCTGGTAGCCGAAAGCGATGACGGCATAGATCATGCCCAGCGCGACGCCGCTGAAGACGAGCTGCAGGAAGATTTCCATGGTATTCCCCGGAAGACGAACGATGAAAAAATGGCCAGTCCTGATTCCTCAAGGCTGGCCACTGCGCGGCGACTGTCTGCCAGGCTTATTTCGCGAGGACGACTTTGCCGTCCTTGACCTCACCGAAGACCGTCAGGTCGGCCGTGATCGCCTCATGGTTGGTTTTGCTGAATGGCTTGTTGTAGGTGGTGACGGCGCCTTCCACCTTCTCGTTCAGGTTTTCCAGCGCGGCGCGCACTTTCGGGCCATCCGTGCCGCCCGCCTGCGTGATGGCCGCGGCCAGCAGGTAGATGGAATCGTAGCCTTGCGCGGCCGAGACGGCCGATGGCATGCGTCCGCCCGATGGCTTGTAGGCGGCCACGTAGGCGTCGATGAAGGCCTTGCGCTTCGGCGTGCTGGCATCCTGGATGAAGGTTTGCGGCATGCGCGTGCCGTTGCCGTTCTTGCCCGCGTTGTCGATGAAGTTACCCATGGCCAGGGTCCAGCTGCCGATCAGCGGCACTTTCCAGCCCAGTTTTTCCATGCCGTTGGCGATCTGCGCCAGTTCCGGGCCGATGCCGTAGGTCAGCACGACTTCCGCGCCCGCCTGCTTGGCTTTCAGCAGCTGGGCCGTCATGTCGACGTCCTTGATGTTGTATTTTTCCACGACGACGGGCTTGATGCCCTTCTTGTCGAGCGCCTTTTCCAGGTCTTCGCGGCCCAGCTGGCCATAGTTGGTGGAATCGGCCAGGATCGCCACTTTCTTGAACTTGCGGTTCTCGATCGCCTCATGCACGATCATGCCGGACTGAATGGTGTCATTGGCCGCATTGCGGAAGACGTAGTTTTCCGGCTGGTCGGCGAACTGCTTGGTGACGATGGAACCCGTCGCCACATTGTTCATGACGGGAATCTTCGCTTCCTGGTAGAAGCGCTGCGACGCCAGGGCCACGCCCGTGTTGATGTAGCCGACGGTGGCGGCGACCTTTTCCTTGTTGATGAGTTCCTGGGCGATCTGCACGCCGCGTTCATTCTTCGCTTCGTCGTCGCGCTCGATCAGCAGCAGGGAGCGGCCCAGCACGCCACCCTTGGCATTGATTTCCGCCACGGCCAGCTTGACGCCGTCGCGCATCGACACGCCCATCGGCGCGGAACCGCCCGTGAACGGACCGGACACGCCGATCTTGATGGGGTCGGCTGCGACCGCCGCCTGCGAGAAACCCAAAACCAAACTTGCCACGAGCAATTTCTGTTTCAAATTCATTGTCATCTCCTCTGATACAACGTTTTTAATGCCACTTATTTTTATAGTCGTACGCTGGATAACCGCCCCATCGATAAATCATTGTAGGTGAGTAAACATGCACCAGCAACAACTACATATGACGCGTCGCAACATAGAAAAAACAACATTTCCGCCGAAATCTTGTCAGTATTTTGTAAGGAAATTATGCAGCAAACCCGAAATGACTTGACCGCCGAGGAGAAAGGCGGGTGCCAATTTCCGCTGAAGCACGCACCACCTCGCCTGCTTGATCTACCGCAAAGCCGAACCGTCGTCGACTGCTAAGGTGAGATGTGCCCCGGCATCCGCATGGGCCTCTCCTGCACCACCACCTGCCCGGAGGCATTATGGCGCTACCACTGACAAGATCGTTCACCGTTTCCCTCGCTGCACTACTGCTCAGTATGCTCAGCGGTTGCGCCAGCTTCAAATCCGTCGACAGCTTTGCGCAGACGGGCCAGCAAATGACCGCCGCCTTCCCACCCATCGCCAACGCCACCGTGGACAGCTGCATGAACAATGAGCTGCGCAGGAACCTGATTTCCACCGATGGCTTCGACCCTGCAGCCGCCGAGCAGCAGGCCAGGCGCGGCTGTGACAAAATCGCCAATTCGAATCAGAAAATACTGCTGCTGAACAGTGTCCTGGCGCGCTACGCGCAAGCCCTGCAAGATCTGAGCGGCAGCAAGGTAGCCGACTACCACGATCAGTTTTCCGGCCTCGGCGACGCTCTGGGCAGCATTCCTGTTCCCGGCAGCGGTACGCCGCTGCTCGACCCGGGGCAGGTAAGCATCGTCATGAAACTGAGCGAACAACTGAGCCGTTTGCTGACGCAGAACATACAGAAATCAGCCATCAATGAACTACTCGCCCAGCAAGAGGCAATCGGCATCATCACCAATGCGCTCAATACCTATGTGCAGGCGGCGTACCGCGACAGGATCGCGATCGAACGGCGCGACAGCAGCGTCTTGCACATGGCCCTGCATGAAACGGCACGTGCCGAGCCGCTGGCAACGAATTACGTCAGGGTCCGGCTGTATCGTGACGAGAAGCAACTGGGCGAACGCGCGAAAATTCCTGATAGCTATGCCAGGGCCGTCAAGGCCTTCCAGGAAAGCCTCGACAGCCTTCGCAAATCGCGCGACGACAGCGCGCAACTGCAACAGCAATTGAAGGATTTCTCCCTGCGCGTCGATGAACTGAAACTCCAGGTGGCCTTCCTTGCATCTGCAACTTGGTAGGAGGACATTATGGCAACGATCAACAAACAGGCCACCTTGAAAGCATTCGAAATCGCCAATAACCTGTCCGAGATTTCCACCTTGCTGCTGGCGTGGAGGATCAAGGGACGCAGGACACTGAGCCCTCAGCAAAAAGAGGAACTGAAGGAACTCGAAGACCACCTCAATGAACTGGTGGCCAGTTTCCAGGCGCACGGCATCGACATGATCGCAGATGGCGCACAAGAGGCCGCAAGGCAGGCCGACCAGGCAATCGATATCGCCAATGCGGCGCTGGAAAAAATAAAAGACGTCAAGCATGCGATTGACGTCGCTGCCGCTGTCGTCAGTGTTGCCGCGACCTTGCTGTCAAAAGACGTGCTGGGTGTGGTGGATGCAACGAAAGACCTTCAGGCATTGCTCAAGGCCAAGGAGGAATCGAAAAACGACGGCATCAAGGCTCCTGTCCCCGGTGCCCCATCGCATGCTCAGCCATCCTGATCAGCAGCGTTGACTGCGCATCGCTGCGCGCATAGCCCATTGCCCCTTCTTTCGTGGCGATGGCTTTTTGCATCAAGGCTTCAGGGTGCTCCTGCTCGCAGGCAGCGTCAAGCCAGTAACGCGCCCTGGCTTCGTCGCTCTCCAGCAGCATGTTCGCCACGATGAACATGGCCGGCGCCACGCCCCGTTGCGCGGCCAGTTCCAGCCAGCGCAGCGCGGCGGCGCTGTCCTGCGGTCCGCCCATGCCGTTCTTGAACATCAAGCCCAGGTAATACGCGGCCGGACCGCTGCCCTGCCCAGCCGCCTGTTCGAACAGGGTGCGCGCCTGCGGCTGGGACGCCTCACCCGCGCGCATCAAGGCCTTGGCCCGGGCCGTGACATCGGGTGCCGCCACCACGGGCGAGGCCAGCGCGGCGGCGAGCAGCAAGTTTGCCAGCATCATTTCGACAGATCGAGCTGGTACAGCGCAAAACCCTTGCCCGCACCATCGTCAAGCTTCAGCTGCGTGACGTTGTCGATGCCGGCCGCTTTGGCCAGGTCGATCACGTTCGGCGCCGAATGGAAGACCACGGGCCCTTGCGTGGCCACCCTGGCGAATCGCCAGCTGCGCGCCGAGCCGTTTTTCGCGCGCGTCAGGTTCTTTTCCTTGGTCACGTAGGCGATCAGGAGTTCGCGGTTGTTGTCGGGCGAGGCCACCACCGTCTTGCTGCCGTCGAGGCCAGGGAAGTTGCCGCCGCCGCTGGCGCGGTAGTTATTCGTCGCGATCAAAAATTCCTGCGCCGCGCCCACCGGCTTGCCCTTGTACGTGAGGCCCTTGATGCGCTGGCCGGGCTTTTGCGTGACGTCGATCTGGTAGCGCACGTCGGCGCTGGTGATCGCGTCGAAGTTGTAGCTCGGATGGGCCGTGTTGACCAGTTCCTGCGCTTCTGCCTTGTTCGGGTCGATGGTATTGAAGCGCTGCGCCGACTGTTCCAGCCAGGCTTTCAAGTCCGCGCCATTCATCTTCACGCCATACAGCGCATTCGGATACAAATACAGATCGGCCGCATTATTCAGCGCCACATTGCCCGCCTTGACGTCCGTGTAGTCGGACACGCCGGCCGAGCCGCTCTTGAACGGGGACGACATCGACAGCACGGGCAGACTGGCATATTGCGGCAAATTCGCCTTCACGTAGGCGGCCAGGTAGCCCGCTTGCGCCTGGTTCACCACTTCGATGGCGCTCACATCGCCCACGTCGGCGAAGTACGTCGACATGCGGAAGTCCGTGGCGCCGACCGGCGTCTGCACGTAGGCAATCGTCGCCGCGTGTTCCTCGGCCACCAGCTTGGCGATGGCGGGATCTGGCGCGACATAGCTCTTGTCCGCGTTCTGGATGCCGCGCGCTTCCACCGTGGTGGCGCTCTTGTCGACGACCCACTGCTTCCCGTCGTGGCGCAGGCGCAGGCCGATCACGCCCAGGTGCTTGCCCCACAAATTGGCCATCACGGTGGGCACGCCATTGACCAATCCCTTGGCCTTGTCGACGCCGGGCAAATTAAACTGCGGCACCGTGCTGGCCGCGTTCGGGAACAGCTGGTGCGAATGGCCGATCAGCATGGCGTCCACGCCCGGTACTTGCGACAGGTAGTAATTGCCGTTTTCCATGCTCGGCGAGTACGGGCTGTCATCGAGGCCGCCGTGCGAGATCGCCACCACCAGTTCGGCGCCCTTGGCGCGCATCTCGGGGATGAATTTTTCCGCCGTCTCGCGCACGCCCTGCGTGTAGACGCGGCCCTCCAGCCAGCGCTTGTCCCAGGCCATGATGGTGGGCGGCGCAAAGCTGATGATGCCGACCTTCACGGTGGAGGTGATTGCCTTACCATCGGGGCCGGTGGCCGTGATTTGCTTGGCTATGATGTGGTACGGCGCAAACAGGGGCTTGCCCGTCTTGACGCTGTAGACGTTGGCCAGCACTTGCGGGAATGCGGGGCCGGCGCAGCGTGGCTTGCTGGCGTCGACGCTGTCGACGTCAAACTGGTTGCCCGTCACCTGGCTCAAAAACGCCAGGCCGTAGTTGAATTCATGGTTGCCGATGCCGCCGCCGTCGACTTTCAGCAAATTCATCGCCTTGTAGATGGCCAGGGTCTGGTCGCAGGCCAGCGGTTTTACCAATGCCTGGTAGTCGGCCAGCGCCGTGCCCTGGATGGTGTCGCCGTTGTCGAGCAGGAGATTGTTCGGGAACTGCGCACGCGCCTGGGCGATCAGGGCCGCCGTGCGTTCCAGGCCGATCGACGGCTCCGCCTGCAGCTTGTAGTAATCATAACTGAGCACATTCGCGTGCAAGTCCGTCGTCTCGAGCAGGGCCAGGGTGGCGCTGCTGCCTGCCTGCGCGGAGGCCAGCGGGTGGACCGGTCCGGTGGCGGCGGGCGGCAAGGCACCGCAGCCGGCCAGCAGCAGCGGTAACAGGGCAAGACGGGGAGATTGAAGCATGATGTATTCCTATGGAAAGACAATATCGCCAGCATCATACGCAGCACGCCAGCCATCTTCAAGGCAAAAATATTGTCGCAAATACAGCAAAATCGTCATTTTATTGCCCCGTGCGGCATCGATTCGGCGCCGCCGGCATCAGAAACGCGCCGCGCTCGCGTATAATTCAGGGTTTGATTTCACCATAGAAGACCAGAACATTATGGAAGCCGAACGCATCAATATCATCTCCGCCCTGCTGAACGACCTGACGGTCCGCGAAGCCGAACTTCGGAGGTATCTTTGACTTCACTGTCAAGTCGGAGAAACTAGAGCAAGTCAACGAAGAGCTGGAAGACCCCACCGTCTGGAACGATCCCAAGCGCGCCCAGGACCTTGGTAAAGAGAAGAAGGCGCTGGAAGCCATCGTCTTCACCCTGGCCAAGGCCGATGCCGACCTGCGCGACACCCGCGACCTGTTCGACATGGCCCGCGAAGAAGGCGACGACGATACGCTCGAAGCGATCGAGCAGGACGTGCAGGAAATCCGCAAGGTCATCGAAAGCATGGAATTCCGCCGGATGTTCAACAATCCGATGGACCCGAACAACTGCTTCATCGACATCCAGGCCGGCGCCGGCGGTACGGAAGCCCAGGACTGGGCTTCGATGCTGCTGCGCCAGTACCTGCGCTATTGCGAACGCAAGGGCTTCAAGGTCGAAATCCTGGAGCAGTCCGACGGCGAGGTAGCCGGCATCAAGACGGCCACCCTGAAGGTCGAGGGCGATCACGCATACGGCTTCCTGCGTACGGAAACGGGCGTGCACCGCCTGGTGCGCAAGTCGCCGTTCGACTCGGCCAACGGCCGCCACACCTCGTTTACGTCGCTGTTCGTGTATCCGGAAGTCGACGATTCGATCGAGATCGACGTCAACCCGGCCGATATCCGCGTCGACACCTACCGCGCGTCGGGCGCCGGTGGTCAGCACATCAACAAGACCGACTCCGCCGTCCGCATGACCCATGCGCCGACCGGCATCGTGGTGCAGTGCCAAAACGACCGTTCGCAGCACCGCAACCGCGCCGAAGCGATGGAAATGCTGAAAGCGAAACTGTACGAACATGAACTGCGCAAGCGCATGAGCGAACAGCAAAAGCTGGAAGACTCGAAAACGGACGTGGGCTGGGGTCACCAGATCCGCTCCTACGTGCTGGACCAGTCCCGCATCAAGGACTTGCGCACCGGTTTCGAGACGGGCAATACCAAGGGCGTGCTCGATGGCGACATCGACGAGTTCATTTCCGCCTCGCTCAAGCAAGGCGTGTAAGGATGAACGCATTCGCTCCGGCATTGGCAAAGCGCGCCTTCCTGTTCGACATGGATGGCACGATCGTCGACAACATGGCCTTCCACACGACATCGTGGCTGGCGTTCTTTGAACGCCACGGCCATGCGCTGGACGCGGACGCCTTTTTCCGCGACACGGCAGGACGGCAGGGACATGAAATTATCGCCAAGTACCTGGGCGAGGATGCCGACCACGTCACCCTGCTAGCTGAAAAGGAAGTCGTCTACCGCGAACTGTATGGCCCGCACCTGGCGACAGTGCTTGGCTTCGACCAGCTGATCGCCAGCGCGCGCCAGGCTGGCGTCGGGCTGGTGGTGGGCACGGCCGCGCCGGCCGAGAACATCGCGTTCACGCTCGATGGCCTGGATCTGCGCCACCGCTTCGACGCCATCGTCGGCGCCGCCGACGTGCAACGGGGCAAGCCGCACCCGGACGTTTTCCTGAAAGGCGCGCTGCTGGCCGGCGCGCTGCCGCACAACTGCATCGTCTTTGAAGACGCGCCCCTGGGCGTGGAAGCGGCGCGCCGTGCCGGCATGCGCGTCGTGGTACTCACCACCACCCTGCCGGCCGAAGCATTTGCCGCCTTCGACAACGTCATTGCCATCGTGCCGGATTTCTCCGCACTCGACGTCGACGCACTGTTTGCCAGCGTGGCGCCTGCGCTGGCGCCACATCATCAATAATCACCAACGAAGAACACCATGACTACGGATATCCAAGAACAAGCCGCCGCACCCGATGAAAACAAGATCATCGCCGAGCGCCGCGTCAAGCTGGCAGCACTGCGCGAACAAGGCATCGCCTTCCCGAACGATTTCCGCCCCGAGCACAAGGCGGCCGATCTGCACGCGCAATACGGCAGCAAGACGCGCGAAGAGCTGGAAGCCGAACCTGTCACCGTGGTGCTGGCCGGCCGCATGATGCTCAAGCGCGAAGCCGGCAAGAAAGCCGCTTTCGCCACCCTGCAAGACGCTTCCGGCCCGAAAGCCGATGGCCGCATCCAGATCTACGCCACCTTGGACCTGACCGGCGAAGCGGCCATGGCCGCCCTGCACCACTATGACCTGGGCGATATTCTGGGCGTGACGGGCACCCTGTTCAAAACCAAGACGGACGAGCTGACCATCAAGGTCACCGAACTGCGTTTGATCACCAAGTCGCTGCGCCCGCTGCCGGACAAATTCCACGGCCTGGCCGATCAAGAAACCAAGTACCGCCAGCGCTACGTCGACCTGATCATGAACGAAGAGACGCGCCGCACCTTCAAGGCGCGTACCGCCGCCATCTCGTCGATCCGCCGCTTCATGGAAAAGAACGAGTTCATGGAAGTGGAAACGCCGATGCTGCACACGATTCCTGGCGGCGCGGCGGCCAAGCCATTCGTCACGCACCACAATGCGCTCGACATGGAAATGTATTTGCGTATCGCGCCCGAGCTGTACCTGAAGCGCCTGGTCGTGGGCGGCTTCGACCGCGTGTTCGAGATCAACCGCAACTTCCGCAACGAAGGCGTGTCGATCCGTCACAACCCGGAATTTACGATGATGGAATTCTACGCGGCCTACACCGACTACAAATGGCTGATGGATTTCACGGAAGCCGTCATCCGCCAGGCCGCCATCGATGCGCACGGCACCGCCACCCTGACCTACGGCGGCCGCGAACTGGATCTGGCAAAACCGTTCCACCGCCTGACCATCGTCGAAGCGATCAACAAGTACGCTCCAGGCTACACCGCCGAGCAGTTGAACGATGCGGACTTCATCAAGGAAGAGCTGAAGAAATTCGGCGTCAAGCCGTTCGCCACGGCCGGCCTGGGCGCGCTGCAACTGGCGCTGTTCGAAGAAACGGCTGAAGCGCAGCTGTGGGAACCGACCTACATCATCGACTATCCGGTCGAAGTGTCGCCACTGGCGCGCGCTTCCGACACGGTGGCCGGCATCACCGAACGCTTCGAGCTGTTCATGGTGGGCCGCGAGATCGCCAACGGCTTCTCCGAGTTGAACGATGCGGAAGACCAGTCGGCCCGCTTCCTGGCGCAAGTCGCTGCCAAGGACGCCGGCGATGAAGAGGCGATGTTCTACGACGCCGACTACATCCGCGCGCTGGAATACGGCATGCCGCCAGCTGGTGGCTGCGGCATCGGCATCGACCGCCTGATGATGATCATCACGGATTCGCCGAACATCCGCGACGTCCTGCTGTTCCCTCACCTCCGCCGCGAAGACTAATCACGGACGCAAGCCGATAAAAAGCCGCCTGATTTTGCGATCAGGCGGCTTTTTTACATCTGCGGCCGTATCAGCCGGCCAGGGTAACGCGCTGGTGGCTGCGGCTGGCCTGCTGCGCCGCCAATGCCGTGGCCAGCGCGCGCATGCCGTCATCGCCCGTGGCGGCCGGCTGCCCTTCGCCGCGCATGGCGCGCTGGAAGGCGCGCACCGAGCGCACGTACAGGTTTTCATGCTCGACGGGGATGTCAATGCTGCCGCCGTCGCGCGTCAGGCTGATGCTGCCGACGGGGCGCTGCGTCATCACGCCGGTGGCGAAGATGGTGCCCTTCGTGCCGATGATTTCCACGCCGGACAGCGAATACGGCGCGTTGAACGCGTCATGCACCTGCACCAGCGTGCCGTTGTCGAACTCGATGACGGCCATCAGACCCTCTTCCAGCCCGGCCACCGTCATGCCGCCGCTGGTGGCGCAGGCCGTGACGTAGCGCGGCTCCGAGTCGAGCAGAAAGCGCAGGGTGTCGACATCGTGCACGAACATGTCGAGCGTGACGCCACCCGACTCCGGCGCGTCCAGGCGCCAGCCGCGCAGGTGCTGCGGCAGGTTATTCGCGTGCAGCACGCGGCCATACAGGGGCTGGCCGATCTCGCCGGCGCGTATCAGCTCGCGCACCTTGCCGTGGCTGGCCGCGTTGCGCAGGTGGTGATTAATCCCCAGCACCACGCCCGCTTCGGCACAGCCGTCCACCATGCGGCGGGCGTCCTCCAGGTTCAGCGCCAGCGGTTTCTCGCACAGCACGTGCTTGCCGGCGCGCGCCGCCTGCAAGGTCTGCGCCATGTGCCATTCGTTGGTGGTGCTGATGTACACGGCGTCCGCGCCCGGATGCGCGAGCGCCGCGTCGAGGTCCGTGTAGCTGGCGGCGATGCCAAATTGTTCGGCAAAGGCGGCGCCGCGCGCGGCGTCCCGGCTGACCACGGCCAGCACTTCCGCGTCGCCCTGCTGGCCGATTGCGTCGACCATCCATTCGCGCGCCACGGTGCTGGCACCGACCAAAATCCATCCGATTTTCTTCATTCGATTCTCCCCTTAAAAAGTGTGGCGCAGGCCCAGGTTCCAGGCCTGGTTGCCGGTACCGTTGTCGGTGGCGTTGCCCACCACATAGGCGGCGCCATTGCGGTTGTCGATGTGCGCATAGGCCGCATACAAGGTGCTGCGCTTCGACAGCGCGTAGGTGTAGCCGATGCCGATTTGAGAAGCGTCGCCGTTGGCGGCGCGCCGGTCGTCGCGTCGCACGTACGAGAACAGGACTCTGTGCGGCCCGACAGGCACGGTGGCGCCCAGCATCAGGTCCGCGCTGTCGACCGTGGCGGCGGCGCCAGCCGTGCTCTTGCTGACGGCGACGGCGCCATGCGCCTTGACCACGCCGAAGTCCCAGGTGGCGCCCAGCACCGTGTTGCGCGCCCTGCCCGCCACCAGCGCGGTCGACAGCGTATTGGCATCCTGGTGCGCCATGCGCACGTACAGCGATCCGCTGGCATAGGTGGTGGCCGCGCCCGCGTAGCGTTTGGCCGACGCGTCGCCCGGCACTTCGCCGAAGCCGTACGCCAGCTCGCCGGAGAGTCCCCCGCGCACGGGCGAACTGTAGGTAATGCTGTTGTCGACCCGGCTGATGTAGCCGGCCGTGAAGACATTGCTCATCCTGCCCGCAAAACCCAGGTAAAACGGATCCAGCACACCCAGGCTGCTGTCGATGAATGTGTACTGGCGGCCCAGACGCAAGGTGCCCGCCGCGCCGGCCAGGCCGACGAATGCCTGGCGTCCGAACAGCAGGCCGCCCTGGGCCGAAGCGCCCGTGTCGGCCAGGATGCCCGCATCCATCGTAAAGATCGCCGTCATGCCGCCGCCCAGGTCTTCGCTGCCCTTGAAACCGAGCCGCGAGCCGTTGGCGATGCCGCTCGTCACCTTGAGCACCCTGCCCCCTGGGCCACCGTTCTCGGACACAACGCCCAGGTCCGCGATGCCATACATGGTCACGTTCGACTGCGCGCTACACAGGCCGCCGCAAGCACCCGCGCCGATGATGATTGCCCTTGCTACCTTGTTCTTCATTTCTTTCCCTGTCTGTCTTTTTATGGATACTGTTCTTAGCCGACCAGGTGGCGCGGACGCGCGCCGCGCAAGCCGGCCAGCAGGTTGTCCACGGCCTGCTGCGCCATGGCATAGCGCGTTTCATGCGTGGCCGAGCCGATATGCGGCAGCGCCACCACGTTGGCCATGCCCGGCAGCGGATTGTCCGGCGCCAGCGGTTCACGCTCGAACACGTCGAGACCGGCGCCGTGGATGGTGCCCTGCTGCAGCGCCTCGATCAGCGCCGCCTCGTCGACGATGCGCCCGCGCGAACCGTTGATGAAGATGGCGCCGGGGCGCATCAGCGCGAACTCGCGCCGGCCCATCATGCGTTCCGTCTGCGCCGTCAGCGGCAGCACGACGCAGACGAAATCGGAGCCGGCCAGCAAATCGTCGAGCGCCACCTGGCGCGCGCCCAGCGCCGCTTCCACCTCGGGCACCGCTTCGCCGTTCACGTACAGCACCTGCATGCCGAAGCCCAGCGCGGCGCGGCGGGCGACGGCGCGGCCGATGCGGCCCATGCCCAGCATGCCGATGGTCTTGCCGTGCACGTTGACGCCGTACTGGCTTTCACCCACACTGCGCGTCCACCGTCCGGCCTTGACGAATTCGGCCAGTTCGACGACCCTGCGCGCGCTGGCGAGGATCAGCGCGAAGATGGTGTCGGCCGTCGTTTCCGTCAGCACGTCCGGCGTATTGGCCAGCAGGATGCCCCTTTCGCGCAGGTAATCGACGTCGAACTGGTCGACGCCCACGGAAATGGTGGAAATGATGTGCAGGTTGGCGGCCGGGTCCAGCAGTTCGCGGTCCAGGCGCACGCTGGCGCCCAGCAAACCGTGCGCGCCGCGGATGGCGGCGGCGAACGCGGCGCGGTTGCCCGCATCGATAGACTCGAAGTACGTCACCTCGCATTCGGCGCGCAGGCGCGCCAGCAGCGGTTCGGCCAGCTTTTTATAGACAAGCACATGTTTTTTCACGGGTTTTTCTCCTGTTCGGTTCAAGATGGATCCAGCGCGTCGAGCTGGGCGCGGGTCGGCAAGCCTTCCATGTCGCCCGCCACCTGGATGGCGAAGGCACCGACCCGGTTGCCGCGCCCTAGCGCCTGCGCCAGCGGCAAGCCCTCCAGCAAGGCGCTGACCAGGCCGGCAGCGAAGCCGTCTCCGGCGCCCACCGTGTCGACCACGTTGGCCACGCGCTCGCCCGCCACCATGCCGCTGTCGCCCTCGGCCGTGCGGTAATAGGCGCCCTCGGCGCCCAGCTTGACGACCACCAGCCGCGCGCCCTGCTGCAGGTAAAAGCCGGCGACGTCGTGCGGCAGGTCGTGGCCGGTGAGGATTTTTCCCTCCCCCAGGCCGGGCAGCACCCAGTCCGCCTTGGCGGCGAGGCGGTTGATCTGTTCGACCATGACGGCTTGCGACGGCCACAGCGACGGCCGCAGGTTCGGGTCGAACGACACGCTGCGGCCATTCGCGCGCATGAAGTCGAGCGCCTGGCCGGCGAACGCCAGGCTGGTCTCGGACAGCGCCGCGGCCACGCCCGTGGCGTGCAAATGGCGCGCTGACAGGAAATAGGCGGGGTCGAAATGCTCGGGCGCCAGCCGGCTGGCGGCGGAACCCTTGCGGAAGTATTCGACCAGCGGATCGGCGCCGTTCTCGGCCTTTTCCTTGAGCAGGAAGCCGCTGGACTGGCCGGCGACGGCAACGACCCGGCTGCAATCGACACCTTCGGCCTGCACGCTGGCGCGGATGAAGCGGCCGAACGAGTCGTCGCCCACCCGGCTCAGCCAGCCGACTTTCAAGCCCAGGCGCGCCAGGCCGATGGCGACATTCGTCTCGGCGCCGGCCAGGCGGCGCGTAAAGTGCGCCACGGCCGCCAGGTCTCCCGTTTGCTCGGCAACGAACATCGCCATCGCTTCGCCGTAGGTGACAACGTCAAGCTTCATCATGCGGCCTCCAGTATCTGAATGTAGCGGCCCGTTTCGGCCACCAGGTCGGCGCCTTCGAGCGGGAATTCGATGGCCCGCTGCACACCGGGCGCAAAGTGCGCAAAGACGGCGCGCCAGGCGGGATCAGCTTCGGAAACGGCGCAGGCGGACAGCCGGCCCCCGTCATCGAGAACAGCCTTGCAGTGCACATAGCGCACGTACGGCGCCAGCAGGCGCGCCGCATGCTGCGCATCCTCGCCCACCCAGCGCCAGTTGCCGATGTCGAAGGTCAGCCCCACCGGCAGCCCGATGTCGCGCGCCGCCGCCAGGAAGCGCGCCATCGGCGCGAGCTTGCCGCCATGGGCCGTCTGGTCGTTTTCCACCAGCAGCGCCACGGGCGCGGCCTCCAGCTGGGCCTTCAAGGCCGGCAAGTCCGGCGCGGCCGGGTAATGGCCCAGCGACACCTTCAGGTAGCGCGCGCCCAGGCGCGCCGCCTCATCCAGCATTTGCCGCAGCAGTTCGTGGCGCAGCAGCCCTTCCGCGTCCCACAATTCGATGGGCGTGGAATACACGCAGTACAGACCGCGCGCGGCCACCGCAGCACCCATGCGCGCCAGATCTGGCAAGTCGGAGGTGAACAGTTCGCGGCGGATCTCGATGCCAGCGCCGCCCGCATCGGCCACCACGTCGATGAAATGGCTTTGCCCCAGCTGTCTTACCCTGCTTGCGCCGTAGGCCGACGCCGCCACCAGGACGGGGCTCACTTGATCGCTCCCGCGCCGACGAACTGGCGCGCTTCGGGCGTTTGCGGGTTGCTGAAGAAGGCTTCCGACGGCCCGCTCTCCCACACCAATCCCTGGTGCATGAAGACGGTGACGTCGGCCATGCGCCGCGCGAACTCCATCTCGTGCGTCACCAGCAGCATCGTCATGCCCTCCTGCGCCAGTTCCTCCATCACCTTCAGCACTTCCTGCGTCAGTTCCGGGTCGAGCGCCGACGTCACTTCGTCGAACAGCATCACTTGCGGCTCCATCGCCAGCGAACGGGCAATCGCCACGCGCTGCTGCTGGCCACCCGACAGCTGCTCGGGATAGGCTTCGCGCTTGTGGTCCAGGCCCACCTGCTTGAGCACGCGCAGCGCCGTGGCACGGCCCTGGGCATCGGGCACCTTCTTGACGATGCGCGGCGCCAGCATGACGTTTTCTTCCACCGTCAGGTGGGGGAACAGGTTGTAGCTCTGGAAGACCATGCCGACGTCCTTGCGCAAGTCGAGCAGGTGTTCCTGGCGCGCCGTCAGCGTATGGCCGGCCACGACGATGCTGCCGCTGTCGATGGTCTCCAGGCCGTTGATGCAGCGCAGCATGGTGCTTTTTCCCGAGCCGCTGCGGCCGATCACGGCGATCACCTGGCCCCGCTCGACGGCGAACGACACGCCCTTGAGCACGTGATTGGCGCCGAAGCTCTTGCTGATATTGTCGATGTCAACGATGGGCATGGAATTTCCTTTCCAGTGAATGGCTGTAGCGCGACAGCGGATAGCACATCGCGAAGTAGATCAGGGCGACGATGGGGAAGACGATGAACGGCAGGAAGGTCGCATTGCTGACCAATTGCCCTGCCCGCGTCAGTTCCACCACGCCGATGATCGAGGTGATCGAAGTGTTCTTGATGATCTGCACCATGAAGCCCACGGTCGGCGGCAGCGAATGGCGCAGCGCCTGCGGCAGGATGACGTAGCGCAGCTGCTGGTAGCGGTTCAGCGCCAGCGCGGCCGATGCTTCCCACTGCTGACGCTGCACGCCTTCGATGCAGCCGCGCCAGATCTCGCCCAGGTAGGCGCTGGCAAAGATCGTCATCGCCGCGCCGGCCGCGATGATCGGCGACAGCTTGTAGCCAAACAGGGCCAGGCCGTAATAGGTCAAAAACAGCACGATCAGCACGGGTGTGCCCTGGACCAGCTGGATGTACAGGGCACTGATGAAGCGCAGGAGCGGGCTGCGCGCCGTGCGCAGCAGCGCCACCGCGAAGCCGGCGATGCCGCCCGTGATGAAGACGATCAGCGACAGGCCGATGGTCCAGCGCGTGGCCTCGAGCAGGAATTGCAGGTTATCCCAGGAAAAGTCACTGATCATGTCATGCTCCCATGCGCACCGCGCCCAGACGGCGGCGGCGTTTGAAGACGATCTGGCCCAGCACCCAGAAGCTGAAGCGGAACAGCAGGGCCAGCACGATGTACAGCACCATCACGACGATGTAGATCTCGAAGCTGCGGAAGGTTTCCGAGTCGAGCAGGTGGGCGGCGGCCGTCAGCTCCTCGGCGGAAATGGCCGACACCACGCTCGATGCCAGCATCATCAAGGTGAACTGACTGGCCAGCGCCGGATACACTTTTTCCAGCGCCGGCAGCAGCACCACGTGGCGCATCACCTGCCAGCGCGTCATGCCCAGGGCCTGGGCCGCCTCCAGCTGCGACGGATGCACGGCGCCGATGCCGGCCCGCACGATCTCGGCAGCATAAGCACCGAGGTTGACCGTCATGGCGACGAGCGCGGCGCCGTTCGCGTCGAGCTGCAGGCCCAGCGACGGCAAGCCGAAGTAGATGATGAACAGCTGCACCAGGAATGGCGTGCTGCGGATCACCTCGACATACGCGCGCACCACTGCGCGGGCATAGGCGGGACCGTTCTTCAGGATGACGGCGGCGCACACGCCCACCGCCAGCCCCAGCACCATGGACAGGGCGCTCAGGCGTATCGTCAGCGCCGCGCCCCACAACAGGCGGTCCAGCGATTGCATGACGAGTTCGAAATGAAATTCATACGGCATACTCAACTCCTTTCTACGTGCACGTCCCCGGCCGCGCCACCATGACGGCGCGCCGTGCGGACGAGCACTATCGCTGTGCGGGTGGCGGCATCAGAAGGTCGGCAGCGCCGGCAGCGGCGCGCCGCTCCACTTGCGCGCGATGGCGTCGAGTTCACCGTTCAGCTTGACGTAGTAGATGAAGTTGTTGAGCCACTGGTGCAGCTCGAAGTCGCCGCGGCGCACGGCCATCGAGTTCGGTTGCAGCGAGTAGGCGAAGCGGACCTCGATCTTGCCCGCGCCGCGCGTCTTGATGATGTCGAGCGCCATCGTGCTGGGGATCGAGACGGCATCGACCTGCTTGCTGAGCAAAGCCTGGGTGACGGTGGCGTCATCCTCGAAACGCACGATGGCCGTGCCGGCCGGCGCCATGCGGCTCAGCGCCGTGTCGTTCGTGGTGCCGCGCGTCACGCCCACTTTCTTGCCCTTCAAGTCGGCCAGGGCCTTGAACTTGCCGCCGACCGGCGCGACGATGGCCAGCTCGAAAGCGCTGTAGGGCATGGTGAACATCAGGGTCTTGGCCCGTTCCGGCGTGGGCGCCAGGGTCGCGACGAGGAAGTCGACCTTGCCCGATTCCAGCGACGGCACGCGCGAGGGCGCCGTCAGCGGCACGATTTCGACGGGCAGGTTCAGGTATTTGCCGATCAGGTTGGCCACGTCGACGTCATAGCCGACGGGCGCGCCCTTGGCGTCGATGCTGCCAAACGGCGGCGTGCCGCTGACCACGCCGATGGTCAGCTTGCCCTTCTTGATCAAGTCGCCAAGCGTCTGGGCGCCGGCGTCGGCCGCCGCGCCGAGGGCGCATGTTGCTGCCAGCGCGCAAGCCACGATTTTTGCGTAAAACAGTGTCGTCATCTTCATGCTCAGTCTCCTGTGATCCCGGTACCGGCCTCGTCGAGGCACTTCCGGGAATATTGTCAAATGGACGATTTATTTCGTCTCTTGCCGTTTTCCACCTTTACTACGCTTGACTATCCACTCCCCTTTCCAGTGTGAATACAATCTATGAAACCGGTTCCATAACCTTTCCAAAAAAAAAGGGCAAGGCCCTCTTTCCCGTCAGTCGCCGCCCCGGGTGGAATTGCGCACGATCAGCTTGCCTGGCAACAGCACCTCGCGCGGCGGGCATTGCTCGCCCTGCAGGCGCGACAGCATGCACGTCATCGCAGTAAAGCCGATCTCGTACGTCTGCTGCTCGATCGTGCTCAGGCCCGCCAGCGGCGACCATGGCAATTCGTCAAAGCCCAGCAAGCCCACGTCCTGCGGCATGCTCAAGGCCAGGCGCTGCAGCATCAGCGCCAGTTCCAGCGCCACCATGCCGTTCGAGGCCAGCAGCGCCACGCGGCGGCCGCGCCACTGCGCCAGGCATTCCCGTACCTGCGCGTCGATGGAGGGCCGGTCGTCCAGGTCCACCGCCAGCACTTCGCCCACGCAGCCCGGATACTCGGCCATCACGGACTGGAAACCGTCGGCGCGCATCAGGCGCGAACTGACGCCCGTCAATGGCGGCGCGATAAAGGCGATGGCGTCGAAACCCTGCTCGATCAGATGCGCGGTAGCCAGGCGGCCCGCCTGCACATTGTCCAGCCCCACCAGGTCGAAATCGGCACCCTCGATGCGGCGGTCGACCAGCACGATGGGCATGCCCGCCTGCTGCAAGTCGGACGACTCGATATTGCGCCCTTGCGTGTTGACGATCAGCCCTTCCACGCTGTACGAGCGCAGCGCGGCCAGCGACTGGCGTTCGCGCTGTTCGTCATTGCCGGTATTACACAGAATCAAGGTATAGCCATGTTGCTGGCAAGCCGCCTCCACGCCTTGCAGCACGGCCACCGTGTAGGGATTGAGCATGTCCGCCACGACCATGCCGATCAGGCGCGTGCGTCCCCGCTTGAGGCCGCGCGCCATCTGGTTCGGCTGGTAGCCGAGGCGCGCGATGGTGCTGGTGATCTGTTGGCGGATATTCTCGGACAGGGCGTCGAGCTCGCCGCCGAGAAAGCGCGATACGCTCGTCTTCGACACGCCCGCCTCGCGCGCCACCTGGGCGATGGTCACGGGCCTTGCCGGCTCGCCGGAGAGGGTTTTTTTGCTGCCGCGTACTGAATCCAAGGTCTATCTCCACTGCCTGTTGATCTGCATATTTTTATTTTGGAACCGGTTCCAAAGATAGCACCCACGCATCGATGACGCAAGCGATTTGATTGCCTGTGGCGGCGAAGGAACACGACGGGGGCATGAATAAAAAAACGCCGCCCGACCCCGGCAAATGCTGAGGGCGGGCGGCGCTGACTAAAAAATTACTGGACGACGGTGTAGCAAGGCACGTATGCCGTGCCCGCCAGTTTCATGCGGTGCTGCGCCACGAAGGAAGCGAGCAGCGCATCCATCGGGCCGGCGATGGACTTGTCGCCGTGGATCTCGAAGTTGCCATGCTCTTCGATCGAACGGATGCCGTCATCCTTGACGTTACCCGCCACCACGCCGGAAAACGCGCGGCGCAACTGGGCCGCCAGCAAGTGCGTGGGCTGGTTCTTGTGCAGGCTCAGGTTGCGCATGTTTTCATGCGTGGGGTGGAACGGCTTCTGGAACTCGTGGTCGATCTTCAAGAGCCAATTGAAGTAATACGCGTCGCTGTGCGCCTTGCGGAATTCGCGCACCTGGCGTATGCCTTCGAGCATCTCGCGCGCCACCAGTTCCGGGTCGTCGATGATGATTTTATAGCGCTGCTGCGCTTCCGGGCCCAGGGTGTCGTGGATGAACTGGTTGATCTGCACGAAGTACTCGCGCGACGTTTCCGGCCCCGTGAAAATCAGCGGGAAGGGAATCTCCGCGTTGTCCGGGTGCAGCAGGATGCCGAGGATATACAGAATCTCTTCGGCCGTGCCCGCGCCGCCGGGGAAGACGACGATGCCGTGGCCGGCGCGCACGAACGCTTCCAGGCGTTTTTCGATGTCCGGCATGATGACCAGGTCATTGACGATAGGATTCGGCGACTCGGCCGCGATGATGCCCGGCTCGGTGATGCCCAGATAGCGGCCATTGTGCAAACGCTGCTTGGCATGGCCGATGGTGGCGCCCTTCATGGGGCCCTTCATGGCGCCGGGGCCGCAGCCGGTGCAGATATCGAGGCCGCGCAAGCCCAGCTGGTAGCCCACTTCCTTCGAATAATTGTATTCGGCGCGGTTGATCGAGTGGCCGCCCCAGCAGACGACCAGGTTCGGGTTGAGCTGGGTTTGCAGCACATTCGCGTTGCGCAGGATGTGGAAGACGGCGTCCGTCACGCCTTCCGTGCTCTGCAAGTCGAATTTCGGGTTGCCCGTCACTTCATCGCTGACGAAGATGATGTCGCGCAGCACGGCGAACAGGTGCTCGTGGATGCCCTTGATCATCTTGCCGTCGACAAAGGCGATGGCCGGCGCGCCCTTGATGTCGAGCTTGATGCCGCGCTCGCGCTGGATGATGGAAATTTCAAACGACTGGTAGCGCTCCAGCAGGGCGCGGCCATCGTCGATGGTGCTGCCGCAATTCAGGACCGCCAGCGCGCAGCGGCGGAAAGTGTTGTACAGGCCGCCCTGGCTGGTGTCGAGCAGTTTGTTGACTTCAGTCTTGGAGAGCACGTCCAGGCGGCCTTCCGGTGAAACCAGAGTATCGATAACGTCGTGTTCCATAATGCGAAAAATCCCTTTAAAAATCGATGCTCGAAGGTCATGCAGCCTTAATATACGACAAGTCAGGCAAGTTGTGCTGTGCCGCCGCAAAATCGCCGGCGCCGCCCTTGCCTGCAAACCGGTTTGAACAATATGAAACAGTCATTCTTGCTAATGCGAATCGAAATCTTCGCTCAGCGCAATTTGTAGATTAGAATGCCAGCCTATTGGAATTCCCGTGCGTGAGGTTCTTCATGAGAGTCCCCGCCGCCCGCAGGCTTCCATAAGTTCGTTGTATCGATTGACTATAATAATTTTTCAGGAGGAACCGCATGAGCGGTGCGACTACGCCCAACAAGGAAGCCGTTATTCCCGAGTTCAAGCAGATTATGGGCCATCCAAGCCCATTGTGGATGTTGTTCATGACTGAATTCTGGGAACGCTTCGCGTTCTACGGAGTTCGCTGGGCGCTGGTACTGTACATCGTGGCCCAGTTCCACGCTGGCGACGGTTCGGGACAGGCAGCGGCCAACCTTACCTACGGTTCCTTCCTCGCGCTGGTGTACGCCGGCGCCCTGTTCGGCGGCTACATCGCCGACCGGGTCATCGGTTACCAGCGCTCGATTCTGCTGGGCGCCGTCTTCATGGCAGCCGGCCTGTTCTGCATCTCGGTGCCGAACCAGGACATCTTCAACCTGGGCCTGGCCACCATGATCGTCGGTAACGGCATGTTCAAGCCGAACATCTCGACCATGGTCGGCAAGCTGTACACGACCGCCGATCCGCGCCGCGACAGTGGCTTCACGATCTTCTACATGGGTATCAACATGGGCGCCATGGTTGCCCCTGTCTTCACCCAGTGGCTGGCCGAGTCGATCTTCGGCACCAGCGCCATGCCGTCGTACAAGATGGTCTTCATGGCGTCCGGTTTCGGCATGCTGATCAGCCTGGTATGGTTCGCCATCGGCCGCCGCGCCCTGAAAGGCATCGGCGCTCCGGAAGCCGGTTCCGGCAACCCGATGCGCGTCGTCTGGGTGGCCGTCGGTTCCCTGTGCGTGATCCCGCTGATGTACTTCCTCTTGACCGTCGGCGCTGAAAAGCTGCAAATCGTCCTGACCGTGCTGTTCGTCGGCCTGGCCGTGATGCTGATGTTCGAAGGCATACGCAACGGCAAAGTGGCGCGTGACCGTGTCATCGCCATGCTGCTGATCTTTGTCTTCAACATCCTGTTCTGGATGTTCTTCGAGCAGGCAGGCAGCTCGTTTACCTTCCTGGCTGACAAGATCGTCAACCGCGACCTGGGCTTCTGGATCTTCCCGACCGCCTACTTCCAGACCGTCAATTCGGTCGCCATCATCGTCTTCGCGCCGATCATTGCCGCCATCTGGGTCTTCCTGGCGCGCCACAACGTCAATCCGTCGATCCCGCGCAAATTCGGCCTGGGCTTGCTGGGCAATGCGCTGGCCTTCGGTTTGCTGATCTTCGCTCTGTCGAGTCTGGTTGGCGCCGACAACAAGATCCCGTTCTGGACCCTGACCACCGTCTACGTGCTGCAATCGATCGGCGAGCTGTGCCTGTCGCCTATCGGCCTGTCGATGGTCACCAAGCTGGCGCCAGTGCGCCTGGTCGGCCTGGGCATGGGCGGCTGGTTCCTGTCGACTGGTATCGGCAACAACCTGTCGGGCATCTTCGCCAGCCACGTCAGCGGCACCAGCGGCATGTCGGTGCAGTCGGCACTGTCCGGCTACACCTTCGGTTTCTGGTCCCTGCTGGGCGCCGGCGTGATCCTGTTCCTGATCGCACCGCTGATCAACAAACTGATGCATGGCGTGAAGTAAGCGTTCTGCCTTAGCTGACAACGGCGGCCTGCGGGCCGCCGTTTTTCATTCCAGCGCCGGTTTTCCCCTTGCCGGGCGGTACAATACGGCCAGGGCCACCGGCCACTCCACTCACATCACCAAAGAATATTATGTCCAGCATCTCCACCACCACGCCCCTCTCCGACGACGAATACGCCGAACTCGACACCCTGCTGGCCGCGCCTGCCCTGGCCGGCCGTGCCATGGACGTGTCGATGCTGGAAGGTTTCCTCACGGCTGTCGCCCTGAGCCCGAAACAGATCGCGCCGGAACAGTGGCTGCCGTGGGTGTGGGACAAGGCGACCGGCAGCGCCTCGCCAGCACAGGATGAGGCCAGCGAACGGGCGGCCAGCCTGGCGCAGCGCCACCACGCCTACATGGTCGAATGGCTGGCGAAGGACCCGGACAGCTTCGAGCCCATCTATGTGTGCGGCCCCGAATGGAGCGTGCCCGCCTGGTGCGCCGGTTTTATCTTGGGCACGAGCCTGGACAAGCCCCAATGGGCGGCCCTGGCCGTCAGCCAACCGCAATACCTGGCACCGTTCCAGCACCTGGCCACGGCCGGCGAACTCGATGACGATGCCGCTGAAACGGCCATGGATGGCGTGATTCCTTCCGTGATCGCCATCAACGCGGCCTGGGCGCGCCAGCGCCACCTGAAAAGCCAGGCACACAGCCAGCCCGGCGCCACGGTCTTGCGCGAACTGCCGAAGACGGGCCGCAACGACCCGTGCCACTGCGGCAGCGGCAAGAAGTACAAGAAATGCTGTGCCGACGCCGATAGCTCGGCCGCCTAAGACGGTATCTCCTTGCGCCAGCTGCTGACGGCCACCCTGCGCTTCCTGCTGCGCCACGCGCTGCAGTTCGCGCTGTTCATCGTCATCCTGCTGGCCGGACGCATGCTGCTGGCCGAATGGCGCGCCTACAGCGCCGGCAGCGAGGCCGTCGCCGCGCTGAGGCTGGCCGCCGGTGGCGCCGATCATCATGGCGCCGGCCTGGCCGCTGCCGCCACGGCGCGGGTCAACGCCCTGCAAACGGCCTCGCACACGGCCATCGCCGCGCGCCTGGCGCAAGTGCAGGCGCAATTGACGGCTTTGCGCGCGCGGCAGCAGCCCTCGCTGTTCACCCGCCCCCTGCCCGACACGAACACCCTGGCCCTGCACGCGCAAGACGAAGCGGCGCGCCGCGTGGAGATCGAAGTCCTGGCGCAGGAAGCCCGTTATCTGACCGCGCTGCAGGCGGCGGTCAGCGGCACAGATGCACGCCAGACGCTGGCGCGCCTGCATGCGGACCACGTGCGCGCGTATGCGGCACTGCAAGCCAACCTGCGCCAGCGCCGGCAACTGGAAGCGCAGCACCCGCTGGCGGCCCGCCTGCCCGGCAGCGACGCCTATGCGCAGCTGTCGCAACTCGAAGCGCAGGGCCAGCGCTGGCGCGAGATCAACCTGCAAGCGTATCGGGCCTGGACAAAGCAGCACGGACGTACCGGCAACGCCGCCCGTCCAGCGCCATTTGCCATCGATGAGCAAGCCTTGGCCGGCGCGCTGGCGCCCGTGCAGGCGGCGATTACGGCCGGCGAAAGCCAGCTGGCGCGCAACTGGATCGCCCGCTGGCGCGCACCCGTCATGGATGTGGCGCCCACGGCCGCCCTGCTGGTCTTGTCTGCCATGTTGCTGCCCGTGGCGATCAAGGCCTTCTTTTACTTCGTGCTGGCACCCGTCGCTGCCCGTTTGCCGCCGCTGTCGATCGCGCGCGCATTGCAGCTCAACGCCGCCAGCCTGCCCCTGCCGCCGCAGGGCGAATCGCGCATTTCCGCCGTTTCGCAGGGCTTGCTGCTGCAGCCTGGCCAGCGGATGCTGATCCACCCCGAATACCTGCAATCGTCGCCCGTCAGTACACATAAACGCACGCAGTGGCTGCTGGACTGGCGCTTCCCGTTCACCAGCCTGGCCGCCGGCATGGTGGCGCTGACGCGGCTGGAAAGCAGCGAGCCGGCATCCGTGACGATATCGGCCAGCGACGACCCGCTGCTGGAAGTGGCCATCGTCCACCTGCCGGCCGGCAGCGCCCTCGTGTTCCAGCCACGGGGCCTCGTCGGATTGATCTGCGATGCGGGCCAGCCTTTGGCAATCAGCAGCCACTGGCGCCTGGGCAGCCTGCACGCCTGGCTTACCTTGCAGCTGCGCTTCATCGTCTTTCGCGGCCCCATCACCCTGATCGTGCGCGGCTGCCGCGGCGTGCGCCTGGAACGGGCCGGCCAGGGGCGCTCCATCAGCCAGTCCGCCACCCTGGGTTTTAGCACCGACGTGCTGTATTCGACCCTGCGCAGCGAAACCTTCATCCCCTACCTGCGCGGCCAGCAGGCGCTGCTCAACGACCGCTTCGACGGCGACAACGGCGTCTACCTGTACGAGGAAACCCCGCGCCACGGCAAGCAGCCGGGCAAGGTGGGCAGCTGGTTCGAAGGGTTTACTGACGCGATTTTAAAAATATTCGGCATCTAGCCGGAAAGAACACCATGAGCGACATCCTGTTTGCCGATTTTCTCGAGGACCATGCCGTGTATGCGGCGGCCGAGGCCTACTGGCAGGCACGCCTGGCCTTCCTCGATGGCCAGTGCGCGCCGTATCTGCGCACCGCGTTTGCCAATGGCCAGCCATTCTATGACGGCAATCCCATCATCAACCTGGCGGACAGGAACGCCGGCAAGGCGGCGCGCATCGTGCAGCAATGCCCGCATGAATTCGGCCACGACTACACGAGTTTCGAGCAAACCATCGAACTGGCCTGCAGCGATGGGCAGCGCCCGGCGCAGGAAAAGATTATCGTTTTGACCTTGACGCAGGCAACGGCGCAGCGGGCCGAGGATGAGCTGCGGGCGTGGTTCATGCCTGGCTAAAGGCCACACCCTCCGGCACAAAATCGGGCTGCAGCAAACCAAAGACGTGCAGGTCGACAAACACGCCATTTAACAGCTCCCCTTGCCGCAGCACGCCCTCGTGCGCAAACCCCAGCCGCTCGGCCAGCGCCATGCTGGCGTGATTGCCGGCAGCGCACTGCAATTCGATGCGGTGCAACTGCAGCGCGCCAAACGCATGCGCGAGGACGGCGCGCACCGCGGCGCTGGCGATGCCCCGGCCCTGGAACTGGCTTCCGAGGTAATAACCGATCCGGGCATTGCGCTCCGCTGCGTCGATGTCTTTCAGGCGGATGCTGCCGCACAAGGCCGTAGCGGAGAAAACATGCCACTCCAGGACGTCACCGCTGGCCGCGCGCGCGCAAGCGGCCTGCAGATAGGCCTGGGCCTCGCCGAAGGAGTCCAGCTGCACCACGGCGGGCAAATAAGCTTGCAGGTGCTCACGGTTTTGCGCCACCAGGGTGGCCAGCGCTTGCGCGTGTTCAGGCAAGGTTGGAACAATGGAAATATCAGGAAATGCTGAAAGAGTCAGATGCATAGATCCCTGGCGGGCCGGTAAAGTTAAAGTGGAAACGCACAGCCATAGCGCTACGCCGCAATCGAGTGCGACACCGTCAGCCACTCGCCCGGCTGCAGATTCGCCGCCGCCTCGCGCGTGGCCAGCACGCTGTCCGGGTCCAGGTCGGATCGGTTCAGCTTGTAGGAATAGGCGAAATCGTCGGCATCGAATGCCTGCCCCGCCTTGACGTAATACTTGAAGCCGACAAAGGAGTCGGGATTGGTGACGACCGAATACTCAAGCGTGACATTGTTCATGGCGGGCCTCGTCGACGACGGTGAAGTAGCCATTATGCGTCAATTCCGGCGGCAGCGAATCCTTGCGGCAAGTCAATAGCCGTGCCGGCTGCCGGCGCTAGAGTGGCCTGAGCCAATCACCAAATGGAATGCCATGCGCACCTTGCTCACGAAGATCCGCAACACACTGGCGCCGCAGGCGGGCCTGCCGGCGGCGGCGCGCATGGAGCGGCTGTCGGACCGGCGCGGCCTGCCCGCCTTTGACCCCGGCCCGCAAGCCATCGTCAGGGCCTGCACGGCCTGGCTATGCGCGGCGCAGGATCATTCCAGCTCAAACGACGGCGGCGTCGCGCGCGACTACAATTTGCTGACAGGCTGGTCGAGTTCCTACCCGGAGACCACCGGCTACATCATCCCCACCATGATCGCCCTGGCGCGGCGCACGGGAGATCATGGTGAAGATGAGGCCCTGCACGGGCGGGCGCGCCGCATGCTCGATTGGTGCGTGGCCATCCAGTTCCCGCAAGGCGGCTTCCAGGGCGGGAAGATCGACTCCACCCCGCGCGTGCCCGTCACCTTCAACACGGGTCAGATCCTGCTTGGCCTGGCCGCCGGCGTGGAGGCGTACGGCGCGTCCTACCAGGATGCCATGCACCGCGCGGCAAGCTGGCTGCGCGACAGCCAGGATGCCGACGGCTGCTGGCGCCGCCACCCGACGCCGTTCGCCAGCGCCGGCGACAAGGCTTATGAAACGCACGTGGCCTGGGGCCTGTTCGAAGCGGACCGCATCGCTCCAGGCCACGGCTATGGCGCGGCCGGCCTGCGCCAGGTCGACTGGGCGCTGAGCAAGCAACGCCCCAACGGCTGGTTTGCTTCCAACTGCCTGGACAACCCGCTGCTGCCCCTGACCCATACCATCGGCTACGCCTTGCGCGGCCTGCTCGAAGCGCACCGCTTTTCCGCGCGCGCCGACCTGCTGGACGCCGCCGCGCGCACCGGCACGAGCATCGTCAGGGCCGTGGCGGCCGACGGCTACCTGGCCGGCCGCCTCGGTCCCGACTTCCAGCCAGGAGCCGGCTACGCCTGCCTCACGGGTTCCGCGCAAAACGCGCATTGTCTGTTCCTGCTGTACCAGCTCACGGGCGAACGGCGCTACCTCGATGCGGGACGCCGCCTGAATAGTTACGTGCGGCGTTCGATCAGCATCGACGGTCCCGCGCACGCGCGCGGCGGCGTCAAGGGCTCGTTTCCCGTCGATGGCGACTACGGCAGCTGGTCCTACCTGAACTGGGCCGCCAAATTCTGCATCGATGCGAACCTGCTGGAAATGCAAATTGGCGATGCTTGAAAAGACAAAAAGCGCCATCCACGCCGCGCTGGAAGCGTGGCGCCGCGCCACCAGCGCCAGTCACGTGCGCCAGAGCAGGCCCCACGTGACGCGCGCCGTGCTGACAGCCGGCCTGGCGCGGCTGGGCATCGCGCACGGAGATACGCTGTTCGTGCATTCTTCGCTGAAAAGCCTGGGCTATGTGGAAGGCGGCGCAGTGGCCGTGGTCCATGCCCTGCAAGACGCCGTCGGCCCGCAAGGCACCCTGCTGCTGCCCACCTACTATCTGCCCGGCGGCACCGTGCGCGCCACCTGTGAAATGAAAGACTATGTGTTCGACCCGCGCCGCCATGGCACGCACATGGGGCGGCTGCCGGAAGCCTTCCTGGCCAGTGATGCGATCCATCGCAGCATCCACCCGACACACTCCGTGTCCGCGTGGGGCCGCCATGCCGCCTGTCTGACCGAGGCACACCACCGCGCACCCTCGATCTTCGGCATGGGCTCGCCGTGGCAGCGCTTCATCGGCTGCGAGCAGGCGAAGGTGCTGGGTTTGGGCATTTCCATGGGGCCGGTGACGTTCTATCACGCGCTGGAAGACGCCATGGGCGACGCCTTTCCCGTGCCCGTATGGGAAGACGATGTAAAGCTGCTGGCTTGCCTGGACCACGCCGGCCGGCGCTGGGACGTGCCCGTGCGCCCGTTTGACCAAGCCGTCGCCCAGCGCCGCATCGACCATGCAAGCCGGGATGATTTGCGCGATTATTTTGCGCGCGAGTTCGATGCCGCCGGCCTGCGCGTCAACGGCCAGGTGGGCGATGCGGAATCGTGGTGCATCCCGGCGCAGGCGTTTTATGCGCACCTGCACCGGCTGGCCATTGAGCACGTGACGATCTACGCCAGCGCGGCGCAACTGGCGGCGCGGCCCATCGGGCGCGCATGAAAAAACCGCCCGGATCATCATGACGCCGGGCGGTTTTCATTGGCTTTGCTAGAACATCAAGCCTGCGGACTGCCAGCCTTCTTCTCGCGCGCCACGATATACAGCAGCACGATGATGAGCGCATATGGCAGCAGGGACAACGCGTCCGAGTGCAGGCCCGCGTAGAACGGATTGCCGTGCTCGGCCCAGTCGGCCATCATCTGGTCGAAGTGCGTCAACACGCCGGCCGTGATGGCGATGATGATGCCGGCCAGCGCGCCGCCGGCGATGTAGCCGGATGCCAGCAGCACGCCCGAACTGCGGTCGCCCGCCAGCTGGCGCTCTTCCTCGTTCAGCTTCGCATTGTGTTCCAGCTTGTTGTTGCGGCGGTCCGCCAGCCAGCGTACCAGGCCGCCGACGAAGATCGGCAAGGTGGACGACAACGGCAAGTACACGCCCACCGAAAACGCCAGTGACGGAATGCCGGCCATTTCCAGTACCACGGCGATCATCACGCCGAACAGCACCAGGGTCCACGGCAGTTGCTGGTCGAGGATGCCCTTGATGATGTAGGACATCAGCACGGCCTTCGGCGCATCGTATTTCTTCACTTCCGAACCGTCCGGACGCTTGTTGTAATGGCCGTTGATGCCCGGATCGACCAGGTAAGCCAGCTGGCCATCTTCCTTGACAAAATACTTGCCGGCCGGGCCGCCCACGGTGTCCGTCTTTTGCCAGACTTTATACGTGTTGTGGTCCGTATCGGCTTGCGGGCCATGCAGCTCGCCCGTCACCGTCAGCTTCGACGCATCGACCGTCAGGCCAGGCGCCACTTGCGCGGCCGGCACGTAGACGGTGCTCGCTTCGTTCAGCTTCAGCAGAATCGGTCCGAGGATCAGCGCCGACGACAAGGCGCCCGCCAGAATCGCGTACTGCTGCAGGCGCGGCGTGGCGCCCACCAGGTAGCCGGTTTTCAAATCCTGCGAGGTGGTGCCCGCATTGCTGGCGGCGATGCACACGATGGCGCCCACCGACAGGGCCGTCACATAGTAACGTCCGCCCGTCCAGCCCATGATCAGGAAGATCAGGCAGGTAAACAGCAAGGTGGCCACGGCCATGCCGGAAATCGGGTTCGACGACGAACCGATTTCGCCCGTCAGGCGCGACGACACGGTGGCGAACAAAAAGCCGAAGACGAGGATCAGCAGCGCGCCGAGGAAATTCATGTGCAGCGGCGTGGCGAAGGTGATCACGGCGATGATGGACAGGCAGCCGATGATGACCCATTTGAGGGGAATGTCCTGATCCGTGCGCAGGGTGGAATTGCTCTTGACGCCTTTGCCGATGCCTTTCAGGCCAGCCGACAGGCTGCGCCAGATCATGGGCATGGCGCGCACCAGCGAAATCAGGCCGCCGGCGGCCACGGCGCCCGCGCCGATGTACAGCACGTAGGCGCTGCGCACGTCGTCCGCGCCCATTTCGCTGATCAACTTGGTGCCCGGCGAGAGCACGGTGGTCAGGCTGTCACCGAAGAACTTGATCATCGGGATCAAGAGCAGGTACGACAGCACGCCGCCGGCCGCCATGGTGGCGGCGATGCGCGGGCCGATGATGTAGCCCACGCCCAGCAATTCAGGGGAAATCTCGGCGCCGATGGAGCCGCCCTTGAGCGGTGCGGCAAATTCCACGCCCGGCGTGTCTCTCCAGCCTTTGAACGAGATATTGAAGACTTTATACAGCAAGCCGACCGCAAAACCGCCGAAGATGATCTTCGCGCGGCGCTTGGCGTCCAGCGCGGCAGCCGAATCCTTTTCGATGCTTTCACCGGCGGCGATGCGCGATTCTTCCGTGGCGGCCGCCTTCAGCACTTCGGCGCAGGCCGTGCCTTCGGGGAATTTGAGTTCCTTGTGCTGGTCGACGATCATGGTGCGGCGCATGGGGATCATCATCAGGATGCCCAGCAGGCCGCCGAGGATACCGACCAGCATGACCCTGGAGATTTCCAGGTCGAAGCCGAGGATCAAAATGGCCGGCATGGTCACGCCCAGGCCGAAGGCCAGCGATTCGCCGGCCGAACCGGCCGTTTGCGTGATGCTGTTTTCCAGGATCGACGAATCCTTGCCGCCCACCTTCTTGGCCAGGCCGAACAGGGTAATCGCAATGACCGCGACGGGAATCGAGGCGCTGACGGTCAGGCCCACTTTCAGCACCAGGTACAGCGAGGAGGCGCCAAAGACCATCCCCAGGATGACGCCCATGAACAGCGCGCGGAAGGTCATCTCGGGCAGCTTCGCATCGGCCGGGATATAGGGCTTCACGACGCTCGGTGTTGCATCTTTTGCCATGGATATTTCCTTAATTTTTAAAAATAAACAGCCCGGATTGACGCCCGGGCTATTTTCTTGAAGCCGAGACTATCGCACAGCCGCGTTTCGATGAAAAGGTTTTTTGAGGTCCATGACGCCGCCCCGCCCGCACGGGAAGCGCTGGCGCATTGGTCTATAATCGCTGCCACCGTGCCTTGCACGCTCACGTGAGACTGCCTTGACTGCCAAACGAACCGGATTCCCCTGGCCATCCCGCCGCGCCACCGTGCGCGCTATCATCATCGCCGGCTGCGCCGCGCTGGCCGCCGCCGTGCTGCTGGCCGCCTGGCTGTTCCTGTATGTGCGCCCGCGCCTGCCCGAACTGAACGTCATCACGGACTACCAGCCGAAGATACCGCTGCGCGTCTACACGGCCGACAATGTGCTGATCGGCGAATTCGGCGAAGAGCACCGCGACTTCGTGCCGATCGCGCAAGTGCCGGAAATGATGAAAAAGGCCTTGCTGGCCATCGAGGATGGCCGCTTCTACGAACACCACGGCATCGACTTCGTGCGCGCCGGCGGCGCCGTGCTGTCAAACCTGCGCCACGGCTTCGGCCACGGCGGCGGCTCCACCATCACCATGCAGGTGGCGCGCAATTTCTTCCTGACGCGTGAAAAAGTCGCCTCGCGCAAGCTCAATGAAATCATGCTGGCCCTGAAAATCGAGGCGGCCCTGTCGAAAGACCAGATTCTCGAGCTGTACATGAACCAGATGTACCTGGGCCAGCGCTCGTTCGGTTTCGGCAGCGCGGCGCAAACGTACTTCGGCAAGCCACTGTCCGAATTGTCGATCGCGGAAATGGCCATGCTGGCCGGCTTGCCGCAAAACCCCTCGCGCCATAACCCGATCAGCAATCCGAAAAAGGCGCACGCGCGCCAGCAACTGGTCTTGAAACGCATGCGCGAACTCGATTACATCAGCGAAGGCCAGTACCAGCAGGCGCTGGCCCAGCCGCTGCATATCAATACCCGCGGCAAGCAGGGTTTCGACACGCATGCCGAATACGTGGCCGAACTGGCGCGCCAGGCCGTGTATGCCCAGTACAAGGAAGACAGTTACACCAAGGGCATCAGCGTCTACACGACGATACTGAAAGCGGACCAGGACGCGGCCTACGCCTCGACGCGCCGCAACGTCATCGCCTATGACCAGCGCCACGGCTACCGCGGCCCGGAAACCTTCATCGACATGCCGCTCGATCCTGAACAGCGCGACGACGCCATCGATGCGGCGCTGCAAAAACGCCCGGACAGCGACGGCCTGATCGCCGCCGTCGTCACGGACGTCGCCAACGGCAAGGTGGTGGCCGACACGGGCGATGGCGACGCCAAGGCCATCACGGGCGATGGCTTGCGCTTTGCCGCTCCTGCCCTCTCCGCCAAGGCCAGCGCTGGCATCAAGCTGCGCCCGGGCGCCGTGATCCGCATCAGCCAGGACGCCAAGGGCAACTGGGCCATCACGCAAGTGCCGCTGGTGGCCGCCGCCTTCGTGTCGCTCGATGCGGAAACGGGCGCCTACCACGCCATGGTGGGCGGTTTCGATTACAACCTGCAGAAATTCAACCACGTCACGCAGGCATGGCGCCAGCCCGGTTCGGCCATGAAGCCGTTCGTATATTCGGCGGCGCTGGAAAAAGGCTTTTCGCCGGCCACCCTGATCAACGACGTGCCACTGGAAATGCAGGCGGGCGGCAAGGTGTGGGCGCCGCAGAATGACGACTTCAAGTTCGACGGCCCCATCACCATGCGCTACGCGCTGGCGCAATCGAAGAACGTGGCCTCGGTGCGCATCCTGCGCGCGCTGGGCGTGTCGTACACGCACGACTTCATGGAAAAATTCGGCTTCGATCCAAAGCGCCAGCCCAGCAATCTCACCATGGCGCTGGGCACGGGGTCCGTCACGCCCGTGCAGATGGCGGGCGCCTACGCCCTGTTCGCCAACGGCGGCCACCAGGTGGAACCGTATTTGATCGACCGCATCGTCGACGCCAGGGGCACGGTGCTGATGCAGACCAAGCCGCCCGCGCCTAACGATGACAAGACCCTGGCGCTGGACCCGCGCAACGCCTTCGTGATGGACAGCATGCTGCGCGAAGTCACGCGCACGGGCACGGGTGCGGCGGCGACGAAAAAACTGGGTAGGACTGACATCGCCGGCAAGACGGGCACCACCAGCGACGCCGTCGACGGCTGGTTCGCCGGCTATGGCGGCGGCATCGTGGCGGTGGCGTGGATGGGCTATGACGAACCCAAATCTCTGGGCGGGCGCGAATTCGGCTCCTCGCTGGCCATGCCGATCTGGATCGACTACATGCGCACGGCCCTGTCGGCGCGCCCGCAAATCACGCGCGCCGTGCCGACGGGCCTGAGCCAGGTCGACGGCGAGTGGCTGTACGACGAATTCATCGACATGAATGGCGTCAAGACGCTGGATATGGATGTGGAAACGCCGACGGATCCGGCGGCCGTGCCAGAGACGGTGCCGGTGGAAACCTCGAACTGATGGACCCGTAGGTCGGGTTAGCCGGAACGGCGTAACCCGACAAGACGCCGTTGGCGGCGTTTTTACGCCGCCTTGACCATGCTCAAATACCCGCGCACCGTACTGACGACGCTGTCGGCGAAATCGTCGACATTGACCTTCGCCGCGCGGTACTTCCAGCGTTTCACATACCAGTCCTGGAACAGGGCCAGGCAGTGCGCCGACAGCAGGGTCGGATCGCCCTGCGGCTTCGGTTCGATTTCCGCTATGGTGGTGGCGATCAGGGTCTGCACATACAGTTCCGAATTTTTCGCCATGCTGCGCTGCTCCACCTGCAGCACGCGCGAATCCATGAAGACAAAATAAAACCACGGCTGCAGCACTTCGGACAGGTAGATCGACGAGCGTATCATCGCTTCCAGGCGGTCCAGCGGCGACTTCACGTCCACAAACAGCAGCGGTAAGGCTTGCGTGGCGTGGCGCACCACATCCTCGATCATTTCGGCCAGTTGATCCTTGCTGGTGATGTAGCCATACAGGCCGCCCATCGACAACCCCGTCTCGCGGCACAAATCGCGCAAGCTCATGGCGCGGAAGCCCACGTCATTGGCCAGGCGGAAGGTGGCGACGAAGATGCGTTCAAGATTTTCCAGCGCCGGCTTGCGGCGTTTGACGCCGATGCGCTCCGCGTGGCGGTCAAGAATATATTCCCAGATGTTTTCGCCATTTAAAGGCGTCATCTGCTGAAACTGTTCAAAATTAAAATGGGTCGACAAGTGCATTCCCAAGTAACGGTGGAGGAGCGATATCCATGCCATGCCGGTACGCGGCATGGCAAGACGGCGGGACGGCGGATGCCGGGCCGATTATAGCTCAGGAAAACAACTATTTGACTTTTCAACTATGCAATGGGCACATCAGCAACGCCAAATTCCCACAGTTATTGCGCTGCATCATGCAATTCAAATGCAATTTACATCGAGCGGTGCTACATTCAAAAAACCGAGCGCTCGCTATTTTTAATGCATCGAGAATGTAAGGAGTGCACGGTTCACCGCTACAGCATCGACATTTCCATATTATTCAAATAACGGAGACAAAATGAAGACTCGCTTCTGGCAATTGCTATCCACCCTGCTGTTTTCCCTCGCCATCCTGCCCGGCAGCGCCAGCGCCGCCGGCTACACGCAAACCAAGTACCCGATCGTGCTCGTACACGGCCTGTTCGGCTTTGACAAGCTCGGTCCCGTCGAATATTTTTATGGCGTTCCCGCCGCCCTGCGCAGCGGCGGCGCGCAAGTGTATGTGACCACCGTGTCGGGCGCCAACAGCACCGAAGTGCGCGGCGAGCAGCTGCTGTCGCAGGTGCGGCAAATCCTCGCCGCCACGGGCGCGGCCAAGGTCAATCTGATCGGCCATAGCCACGGCGGCCCCACGGCCCGCTATGTCGCTTCCGTGCGCCCCGACCTGGTGGCCTCCGTCACCAGCGTGGCCGGCGTCAACAAGGGTTCCAAGGTGGCCGATATCCTCAGCGGCGCCATTCCCAACACCAGCAACGCGCTGGGCAATGCGCTCGCCTCGCTGATCGGCATTTTGTCGGGCAACAAGGGCTTGCCGCAAAACGCGGGCGCCTCGCTGGCGTCGCTGTCCACGGCCGGCTCGCTGGCCTTCAATAGCCGCCACCCGCAAGGCGTGCCCACCTCGGCCTGCGGCGAAGGCGCCTACCAGGTGCAAGGCGTGCACTATTTTTCGTGGAGCGGCGCGCAGCCGTACACGAATGTGCTCGACGTGGGCGACCCGGCCCTGGCCGCCATCAGCCTGGCCTTCGGCGGCGTCAAGAACGATGGCCTGGTGAGCAGCTGCTCCAGCCACCTGGGCAAGGTGATCCGCGACGACTACGCCATGAACCACCTCGATGAAGTCAACCAGTTCGTCGGCATCGTCAACCTGTTCGAGACGAACCCCGTCACCGTCTTCCGCCAGCAAGCGAACCGCCTGCAAGGCCTGGGACTGTAAGGAGAAGCGCATGCACGCGAAATGGATCTTCGGCGGCAGCCTGGCGGCGCTGGCCCTGTACCTGGCGCTGCGCCCCGGTGAACCACCCGCCCCGCCGCCGGAAAAGGCGGAACCGGACCTGTTCGCGTTCGTGCGCTCGATGGAAGGCACGCGGCCCGACGGCAACGTGACGGTGGCCGCCGGCGACAAGCTGGTGGTCGACGCGGAACTGGGCCACCTGTTCGACTACTATCTGGCGGGCCTCGGTGAAAAGCCGCTGGCCGCCATCCGCAGCCAGATCGAGGCGGAACTCGACAAGCGCCTGGCGCCCGCGCCCGCCCGCGAAGCGAAACGCCTGCTGGGCGCTTACCTGGCCTACAAGCAGGCGCTGGCCGGCGCGGAACAGGCCTTGCCGGCGCAAGCCGATGCGGCCCTGGCGGCGCGCGCGCGCCTGCAAGCCATGCGCGCCTTGCGCGGCAATTACTTTACAGCCGAGGAAAGCACGGGCCTGTTTGGCGCCAGCGACGCGTATGACGACGACGCCGTGGCGCGCATGGCCATCCTCGGCGACGCGTCGCTCGATGAAGCGCAGCGCCAGGCGCAACTGGCCGCGCTGGACCAGAAAATGTCGCCGGCCCAGCGCGCCGCACGCGACGCGCCGCTGCAGGTGGCGCAGCTGGACGCCTCCGTCAAGGCCTTGCGGGCACAGGGCGGCGGCGAGAATGAAGTCTACCGCCTGCGCGCCGGCACCTTCACGCCGGCGGCGGCGGCGCGCCTGGCGGAACTGGACCGCGAGGAATCGCAGTGGCAGCAGCGCATCATCGCGTACCAGGCTGCCAAGGCACAGCAGGCCAGCCTGCCCGGCGGCGCGCAGGATGCGGCAGCCCTGCAGCAGCTGCGCGACGCCAGTTTCACGCCGGAGGAACAGCGCCGGCTGGGCGCCTACGAATAGCGCTCAAGCCAGCCGCGCCAGCAAAGCCGCCGCCGCCATCACATCCGTCGTCTCGCGTCCCTGACGGTAGCCCGCATGCACAGGGGCCAGCACAGCATGCGCGGCGACGGCGCGGCCTTGCGCCTGCAGCAGGGCCGCCAGGCTGGTGGCGCAGCGCAGCTCCCAGCCCGGCGCCTGCTGGCCCCTGGCCAGCTGCAGCGCTTCTTCCAGCTGCACCCGCACCGCTTCCAGGCCGGCCGCATCGTCGTGCGCCAGCGCCCGCCAGCGGTGGTGCGCGTCGCGGCGCAGCACTTCCGGCGCGCTCCACGGCGCCAGGCCCATGCGCGCGCGCCGCAGCGCCTGGCTATCGGCGGCCGCGTCGTGCAGGGTGGCCATCAGATCGACCTGTATCGGCCAGCTGCGCACCGACGGCCAGGGGAACTGTGTCAGCGCCTCGCCCCCGTCGAGCAGGCGCTCATAGGCGGCGCCCCAGGCGCTCCAGTACAGCAAGCCATAGCGGGCCGCGTGCTCGCACAGCAGGCAAATCCACGCATGCGCCAGTTCCCGCTGCCCGCACCACAGGGCGACGGGGATGGCATTGATGGCCAGCGCCACGCACAGCGTGACGCCATTGTGCTCGAAGCCCACCGTCACCGCCTCGCGCGCCAGCGCCAGGGCGTCGTCGGGGCGGCCCTGCATCCACAGGCAGCGCGCCAGCGTGCCGCGCAGGCACACCTGGTGATCGGCCAGCAAGGCATTGTTGAAGCCGAGCTGCGCGGCGCCCTCGGGATGCGCGAGCACCATGCGCGCCAGCGCCGACGACTGCGCGTAGCGTCCCTGCACATACTCGCCCACGGAACGCATGCGCGCCAGCACCAGGCGCATCGCCGTGTCGTCGCGCGTGTCGCACAGGATGGCCAGCTCGGTGACGTAACTGTCGGCGCGCTGGAAATCGGCCAGCTTCAGGCTGCAGATCCACATGCCGCAGATCGCTTCGGCACGGCGGCTGCCATCGTCCGTGCGCATGGCCAGCGCATAGCCTCGCTGGAACGAACGCAGCATGGTGCCGGTGATGCCCTGCGTATGCAGCAGCAGGTGCGCCTGCGAGGCATGCAGCTGCATCTCGCTGTCGGGGTCGTCCACGGCATGCGTTGCCATGCGCTCGAGCGCCCGCTCGACGCGCACGCGGTATTCATCCATCAGCGACAGCTGATAGAACAGGGTTTGCGCGGCCAGGGTCAGTGCCACGCCCAGCGCCACGTCGCCCTCCTCGCCGAAGGCCCAGTCGATGGCGGCGCGCAGGTCGTCGACATGGCGGCCGTAGCGCGCGCTCCATTGGGCCGGCGGCATGCTTGCCCAGTCGGCGGCGATGCGTCCGGCCAGGCCCAGGCAATGGCGCGCATGGCGCAGCAGCACGGCGCCCGCATCCCCGCCCGCCGACAACTGCGCGCCAGCATACGCGCGCGTGGTGTCGAGCAGCCGGTAATACACATGCTGGCGGCAAAACTCGATGCTGACGAGGGACTTGGCGGCCAGGTCGGCCAGTGTGTCGAACACGTCGCAGCCCGCCACGGCGCTGGCCGACTCGAGGCGAAAACGGCTTTTGAACACGCTCAACGCCTGCAGCACCTGGCGTTCTTGCGCATCGAGCAGGCCGTAGCTCCAGTCCAGGGTGGCGCGCAGGGTCTGGTGGCGCAAGGGCATGTTGCGCGCGCCGCGCGTGAGCAGGCGAAAGCGGTCGTCGAGCTGGCGGCGCAATTCGTGCAGGCCGAAATGGCCGATGCGCCCGGCCGCCAGCTCCAGCGCCAGCGGAATGCCGTCGAGGCGCCGGCAGATGTCCACCACCACGGGCACGTCGGCGTCGGCCAGCACGAAGGCATCGTCGACGGCCGCGCAGCGTTCGCAAAACAGCTGCACCGCGGCGAAATGCCGGAGCGCCGCCGCATCGGGTGCGGCGTCGGCCGGCGGCAATTCCAGCGCGGGCAGGCGCTGCAGCTGTTCGCTGCTGAGGCGCAGCGGCTCGCGGCTGGTGGCCAGCAGGTGCAGCAGCGGCGCGCCCTTGAGCAAGGCGTCGGCCAGCGTGGCGGCCGCGCCGATCACGTGTTCGCAGTTATCGAGCACGAGCAGCATGTGGCGCGGGCGCAGATAGGCCAGCAGGACCGGCATGGCGTCGCCGGCCGGCACCGCCACGCCCAGCGCCGTGGCCAGCGCCAGCGGCACCAGGCGATCCTCGTCCAGCGGCGACAGGTCGACGAAACACACGCCGTCGGCATAGCGGCGCAGCACGCGCGTGGCCAGGCCGACGGCCAGCGTGGTCTTGCCGATCCCGCCCGGACCGGCAATGCACAGCAGGCGCAATTGCAGCAGCTGGTTGGCCATCGTTTGCAGCACCTCGGCGCGGCCCAACATGCGCGTCAGCATGACGGGCAGATTGTGGCGCGGCTCGGCGCCCGCCGCACCGGACACCGGACAGCCCGTGTGCGCCAGCGGCGCCAGGAAGCCGTAGCCGCGACCGGGGATGGTGGTGATGTAGCGCTGGCCGTCGCGGCCATCGCCGAGCGCCTTGCGCAGCGCCGCCAGATGCACGCGCAAGGTCGCGTCGTCGACCACGGCATTGGGCCAGACGATGGCCACCAGTTCATGCTTGTCGACGATGTCGCCGGCGCGCTCCAGCAGGGCCAGCAGCAAGTCCATGGCCCTGCTGCCCAGGCGCAGCGCGCGGTCGCCCTCGAACAGCAGGCGCTCCAGCGGCAAAAGGCGAAACGGGCCAAAGACATAGGCCGGGACGGGACTGTTTATCATTCTTGCGTGGGGGAGTAGGTGTTAAAGCACGCGGCTTGCAGTGGCCATATTCTACTGAGCATCCGCGCCATGCCGCATGGCGCCATGTTTCGGCACTGTTACAAGGCCGGCGGACAGCAGCGCGGCCACCTCGTCCGCGGGCGCCGGGCGGTGCAGATAAAAGCCCTGCACCTGCGGGCAGCCCAGCCGCCGCAGCTGCGCCAATTGCTCACCGTTTTCCACGCCTTCGGCCAGCGCCTGCAAGCCCAGGCCGCGCGCCAGCGCCAGGGTCGAGGCGACGATGACGGCGTCGCGGCCACTGCTGCCATTGCTGCCCAGGTCGTGGATGAAGGAACGGTCGATCTTGATGGTATGAATCGGCAGCAGCCTGACATGGCTCAAGCCCGAATGGCCGGTG
>NZ_JABXFH010000043.1:0-52880 GCF_013372745.1 Janthinobacterium sp. BJB401
ACGCCGCCGCCCGCGCGCCAGACGGCCGCGCGGCCACAAGGGACAAGGCCGGCTGCCGCGCCCGGCGACAGCGACGTCACCCTGCTGACGGCGATGGTGGCGCATGCGCACCGGCAAGAAGGCACGGCGGCACCCGCGCGCGACGTGGTGCTGCGCAGGCAGGAAGAAGAAACGGCGGAACTGTTGCAGCGCTGCAAGCAGCTGGGCCTGATCGAAGGCATGCTGTGCCGCTCGCGCATCTGCTCGGGCCGCTGGGACAGCGATCCCGCCTGCCATTGAGGAACTCATGTGTGTCTGGGATGCGTGGCCGCGTCCATGCGGCCTTGCAAGAAGCCTTCCATCAGCGCCAGCAATGCCTGCGGCTGCTCCTGGTGCGGCGTATGGCCGCATTGCTCGACCATGGCGGGCACGGCGTTGAGCGCCTGCGCCACGATGGTGTCGACCTGGGCCGCACTGCCGTACTGGTCCTCGCTGCCCTGCAGCACCAGCGCCGGGCATTCGACGGAGGGCAGCAGATACTCGATGTTCCAGAACTGGAAGCCATAGCTGAGCCACGTGTCCGACCAGGCCTTGAAGATGGCCTCCGTCTTGTCGCCATGGTATTTCGCCAGCGCGCGCAGCTTGCCCGCGCCAAACGCCGCGTCCGCCACGCGGATGCCATCGAGCGTGATGTCTTCGACAAACACGTGCGCCGCTTCGGTGATGATGCCGCGCAAGCGCGGCGGCTGCTGCGCCGCATAGATCAGGGCAATGCTGCCGCCATCGGAGTGGCCGACGAGAAAATGGTCCTGTCCCGGCAGCAGTGCCGCCAGCACTTGCGGCAGCTCGCACAGCGCATAGTCGTGCAAATAATGGAGCTGGCGGCGCGCCGCCAGCGGCGACGACTGCCCATAGCCGTGGCGGTCATACAGCAAGCCGCGACACCCCGTCGCCTGGCATAGCTGCGCGGGAAAATCTTTCCACATCGCACAGCAGCCGAGTCCCTCGTGCAGGAATACCAGGCAGGGCTTGGCGGGGTCGCCCTCGATCAATTCGTAATAGATATCGGTTTCGGCACTCAGGTTCAGTATCGGCATGGGCTAGGCTCGCAACGGGTTGCGTATCGGCAGGTGGCTGGGCCTATTGTGCCATTGTCCTGCCCGGCCTGCGTGGCGCCCCGTAAAAATAGCCTGCTGGAAAAGATATTGCCGCCTGTCTGCAAAGTGTTTGCGCCAGCACAAGCGAGCGCTGCTTTTCCGGCCGCCCGCCGCGCTTTCTCCTCCTGTGTACGCCTAGAATGAATTACTCCAACAGCATGGAGCAGGCGGCTACCTTATCAGCCAGGACGTGACACTGGCCGTCACGGCAATACAGATAGGGCGTCTTGCCGCACGACGACAGGCGCGGCGTCCAAACTATCAGGAGTACATCATGGAAATGAAAGTAGAACACCGCACCGGCAGCAACCTGGCCCCGGAAACCACCGACCTGCCAATGGAGCAGGACGGCCAAGCCGCGAAAGGCGCGGCCGCACAGGACTTGAACCTGAGCGCCGCCGCCTTCACCACCTACTACACGTGGACTGCCAATGGCGTCAATCCTTCGGTCAACTTCGCCAATGCCAACGTGCACGCCAATTCGCGCGTCTTCGTCAACATCAGCGAGTATGCCGCGACACCGCAAGACCGTTTCATCGGCGCCGCCCGCATGGCCGTGTACAACATCGCGCCCTATAACGGCGGTTTCCGCGCCTGGGTCGATATCTCGTGGGGCAGCCCGCTCAAGGTGCGTTTCGACGTGTTTGTCGATCCCTGATCCGGGAAACACCGCGCACGTCGCTGACGCATTGAAGCGATGACTGGCGTGAATGGGAAACCATGCGCGCATGACAAAAGGGCCACGTGTTGCCACGCGGCCCTTTGCTGCTGCTTGTTCTGGCTCCCCGACCTGGACTCGAACCAGGGACCTGCGGATTAACAGTCCGTCGCTCTACCAACTGAGCTATCAGGGAAAGGAGGCCGAATTATATACGTCAAAATTTCTCATGTCCAGTTGTTGCTGCATGACCAGCAAAACAGGCCGCCAGGAAGGACGCTTCACCGGGCGGTTGCGCCCGTCTGCGCGACGCCACGCAAGATAGTAGAATAGCCATGCCTTGCCGACACGCAAGGCGCACAACGGCATGCCGGCAGCGGAGCGTCACCACGCCGCCGCGCGGACATGCGCTTGCAAGGCTCACCTTGCTCTTGGCTTACTGCTCGCATCCGACATGACAGAATCAAGCGCAACCCTGGTGGACAAACCCGGCAGCGGCGACAGCTCGGCGGAAATTGCCCAGCATATCGCGACCGCCATCGTGGCGCGCCAATTGCCGCCCGGCACACGGCTGCGCGAAGAAGCGCTGTGCCGGCTGTATGGCGTCAGCCGCACGAAGATCCGCGCCGCCCTGCTCATCCTCTCGAAAGACAAACTCATACGCATGGTGCCCGACAAGGGCGCCTTCGTCAGCCAGCCGACCGAAGCGGAGGCGCGCGACATCTTTGCCGCGCGGCGCGTCATCGAGGCGGCCCTGGCGCGCGAATTCGTCGCGCGGGCCAAACCCGCCGACTACCGCATGCTGGAGCGGCACCTGAAAGCGGAACGCCTGGCGCTGGCGCAAGCGACGCCGCTGCGCTCGCAACTGCTGGGCGATTTCCACGTCTTGCTGGCGGACATCGCCGGCAACGCCGTGCTGCGCGACATCGTGCGCGAACTGGTGGGCCGCAGCTCGCTCATCACCATGCTGTACCAGTCGGGCCACGCCGCCGCCTGCTCATACGACGAGCACGGCCGCTTTCTCGAGGCGGCGCGCAGCGGCGATGCGGACCTGGCGGCGCGCCTGATGGTCGAGCACCTGACGCACGTGGAAGCGGCCCTGCGCTTCGACGGCAGCGCCGGCGAGGCCAAAAAAGATCTGGTGGCCGCGCTGCTGATGTAGGCGGCGCCATCAAAAAAGGCCGCCGGTGCGGATGCACGGGCGGCCTTGCCTTTTTACATGTCAGATGCAGCGGCAAGGCCGCTATTCGCCCACGCTACTCACCCAGGTAGATAAACTTGAACAGGAAGATGGCGGCGATGATGTAAGCCACCACGGATACCTGCTTGCCCTTGCCCGTCAACAGTTTCAAGACGGCATAGGTGATGAAACCAAACGCGACGCCGCTGGCCACGGAATAGGTAAACGGCATCATCAAGGCCGTGATGGCGGCGGGAATGCTTTCCGTGCTGTCATCCCAGTCGATGAAGGTCAGTTCGCGCAGCATCAGGCACGCCACGTACAGCAGTGCTGGCGCCGTCGCGTACGGCGGCACCGTGTGCGCCAGCGGGGCGAAGAACAGGCTGCCCAAGAACAGCAGCGCGACGGCCACGGCCGTCAAGCCCGTGCGTCCGCCCGCTTGCACGCCGGCCGCGCTTTCCACAAAGGCCGTCGTGCTCGACGTGCCCAGACAGGCGCCGGCGGCAATCGCCGTGCTATCGGCCAGCAAGGCCTTGTTCATGCGCTCCATCTTGCCGTCTTTCAGCAAGCCGGCGCGGTTGGCCACGCCCATCAGGGTGCCCGTCGCGTCAAACAGTTCGACCAGGAAAAACACCAGCACGACGTTGACGATGCCGATCGACAGCGCGCCCATGATGTCGAGCTTGAACAGTGTCGGTTCGATGGCCGGCGGCGCCGAGACGATGCCGTTGAACTGGTTGCCGCCAAAGAAGAAGCTGGCAATCGTGATGGCGAGGATGCCGATCAGGATGGCGCCCGGCACTTTCAGGCGATCCAGCGCGACGATGATGAAAAAGCCGAGGATGGCCAGAATAGGCGCCGCCTGGTGCAAGTCGCCCAGGGCGATGATGGTGGCCGGGTTCGACACCACGATACCGGCGCTTTTCAGCGAAATGATCGCCAGGAACAGGCCGATACCCACCGTGATGGCCGTGCGCAGCGCGGGCGGGATGCTGTTGATGATCATCTCGCGCACCTTGAACAGGCTCACCAGGATGAACAGGCAGCCGGAAATGAAAACGGCGCCCAGCGCCACTTCCCAGCTCATGCCCATGCCCTTGACCACCGTGTACGAGAAATACGCATTCAAGCCCATGCCCGGCGCCAGCGCGATCGGGTAGTTCGCATACAGGCCCATGATCAGGGTGCCGATGGCGGCCGCCAGGCAGGTGGCAACGAAAACGGAGTCTTTCGGCATGCCCGCGTCGCCGAGGATGGACGGGTTGACGAAGATGATGTAGGCCATCGTCAGGAACGTGGTCAGGCCGGCCAGCAGCTCCGTGCGCACATTGGTTCCGTTGTCCTTCAGTTTGAAATAGCGTTCCAGGAACTGCATGATTAACCCCTTGTTTTGGTAAAACTGCGCGCCTGGTCTTGGCCAAGACGCATCTTTTTTTCTTGCAATAACCAGTTACTTGGTCGCTGCGCCTGCCGGCTTGAAGGCCCACCAGCGGCTGCCCGCGAAATTCCAGACCAGCCCGATGCCCGTCGCCAGCACCTGCGCCAGCCAGTAATACCAGCCCAGCTGGTGCACCAGCAGCCACATCAGGCCCGTATTGATGCACCAGCCGATGCCCAGCAAGGCAAAATACTTGCTGGCCGCCTCGCCATGGCCCTTGTCGCTTTTAAACGTGAAAAAGTAATTGAGAAGGTAGTTGACGACGGAACCGAGGATGTAGCCGATGCCGGACGCGGCGGCGGCGCTGATGCCGGCCCATTCCACGCCACCCCACAGCACGCTGTATTGCACGGCCGTGCCGGAAGCGCCGACGGCGGCGAAACGTAAAAATTGGTGATGCAGGGAATGGGACATTGTCAATTTTAAAATAAGGCGAACACACTCGCCAGGATAGTGCCAGAATAAAAAATGGCTACGATTGCTCGTAACCATTTTTCAGCCTGCATTTTACTGCAAGTTGCGCCCAACGTTCATATTCGCCGCCGTTTCAGTACTTATTCCTTGCGCTGACGGCGCCGGCGCAGCCATACGGACAGCGCGATCAGCAGCAAGATGCCCACGATGCCGCCCGGCAGCATGAACGGCTGAGCACGGGCCAGCACGGGCTTCTCGCCACCGCTGCGCGCCTGCGCCACATACGCGGGCGTGACGGACACATCCGGGTTGCCATACTGTTTCAATACGTAATTGGCGATCGAAGCGATCTGCTCGTCCGTCAACGGTTGCACGTAGGAACGCTGGTCGAAACGGGGCATGAATGCTTCGTGCTCCTCCCCTTCGATCTTGCGCTCGACGCCGAACAGGATGGCCGACACCAGGTTGGCGGGCGTGTTGCCGCCCGTCGCCGTGTTGTTGAACAGGGCGGGATAGCTTTGTCCCGTGCTGCCGGCGCCGCTGGCCGAATGGCAGCTGGCGCAGTAGCCGGAAAACAGCACGGCGCCGCTGTTGAGCGAATGGTGCTCGGTGGAACTGGCCATGCCCCGCAGCAGCGGTTCTTCGCTGGCGGCGCTGCCGTGGCTGAAGGCAGCCTTGGTCTGGCCCGGTGCGCGCACGGGCGGCACCGTGCGCAAGTACGCCACGATAGCGGCCACGTCGTCATCGCGCAGGAACTGCAGGCTGTTCTGGATGGCTTCGGCCATGCCGCCCGCCGCCTGCCCCTTGCCTTCCACGTGGCCCGTCTTCAGGTAAGCCGTGAGTTCCGCATCCGTCCAGGCGCCGATACCGCTGACCTTGTCGGACGTGATGTTCGGCGCATGCCAGGAACCGAGCGACGCGCCGGCCAGGGTCTGGCTGCCGATTTCCGCCATCAGCGCATTGCGCGGCGTATGGCAGGCGCTGCAGTGCGCCAGGCCTTCGGCCAGGTAGGCGCCCCGGTTGATCTGCGCGCTCTTCGCCGGATCCGGCACGAAGCGCTTATTGTCGAGGAACAAGGTATTCCAGCCCAGCATCGACAGGCGCACATTGAACGGGAACGGCAACGCCGTCTGGCGCGCCGGCGCATCGACGGGCTTAACGGCCTGCATGAAGTAGTAATACAGGTCGCCCACGTCCGCATCCGTCAGCTGCGCATAGCTGGTGTAGGGCATGGCCGGATACAGATGGCTGCCATCGGCGCGCACGCCTTCGCGCAGGGCGCGCGCAAAGTCGGCTTCCGTGTAATGGCCGATGCCGCCTGTTTTCGACGGCGTGATATTCGTCGCGTAGATCGTGCCCAGCGGCGAATCGATGGCGTAGCCACCCGCATACGGCTTGCCGCCCGCTGCCGTATGGCACGCCATGCAGTCGGCGGCGATGGCCAGGTAGCGGCCCCGCTCCAGCCGTGCATCGGGCTTGGCAGCCACGGGCGCGGCCGGGCGGTCCGGCGTCAGGGTGACGGGCGGAACAGGTGACACCGGTGGCACAGCGCGCGCGGCCAGCGGCAAGCCGGCCGCCAAGGTCAGCGTCAGCAAGAGGCGGCGCATCATGCTGCCTCCCTTGCCAGAGTGCGGGCGATGTCGTCGGCCGCGCGCAGGCCGAGCGCGGCCATGCTGAGGGTGGTGTTGACCACGCTGGCCGACGGCATGGCGCCGCCGCCCGGCAGCCACAGGTTGGCGTGATCGTGGGCGCGGCAATTGCCGTCGACCACGGAGTCAAGACGATTCGAACCCATGATGACGCCGCCCATGATGTGGTTATTCGCGTTCAGGCTGTCGGTGATGTGGAATTCCACGGCGCCGAACAGCTTGCCGATGTGCTTGAGCTGCGCATGCGCGGCCTTCGCGCCATCGCGCACATAGTCGCCCACGTCGTAGTAAATGTCGGGACAGGCCAGGCCCAGCGGATCCTTGCGCGTCTTGCTCAGGGTCAGGCGGTTATGCGCTTCGGGCAGCGGCTCCAGGCTGATCGACAAGTCCACGCCGAACGCGGCGCGGCGGCGGATCTCGTCATCGAGATCCTTGCCTACCAGGCCCAGCTTCAACGACTGCTGGGTAGCCGGTCCGACACGCGTGATGTTATTCAGGATCATCTTGTTGGCCGAATACTGCGCACGGAAGGCGCCGTCGCGCGGGCCCACCAGGCAGCTGCTTTGCGCGGGGCCACGGCCCGTCCAGATCGGTTCATTGGCGAGGAAAGTACAGTGGAAACCCGAGTGGTCCATCATGTTGCGGCCCACCTGGTCGGAACTGTTGGCGATGCCGTTCGGATTGTTCTGGTTGGCCGCCAGCAACAGCAAGCGCGGTGTTTCGATGCCATTACAGGCGATCACGAAGGCCTTGCCGGTCGCCATGTGCGACTGTTTCTTGGCGTCGTACCAGTGCACGGCGGTGACTCTGTTGTTCTGGTCCGTGTCGATGCGGTAGACGACGGCCTCGGCCAGCACACCCGCACCCTTCAGCTCGGCCCGTTCCACGTGGTGGATGCCGTTGTACATGGCGCCGATGGGGCAGATCGGCTGGCAATTGTTATTGCCGCAGCAGGTCGGGCGGCCCTGCCATGGGCGGGTCGAACGGCCTTGCGGGATCGGCACGGAGCGGTAGCCGTGCGGGTTGACCACTTCGGCAAAGCGCTTGTCGCCATAACCCCAGGGCACCATGTCCATCGGGTACGGCGCGCTGCGCTCGCTCGGCGATTGCAGGGCCGGATCGTTGGGGCCGGCCACGCCCATTTCCTGCTCGGCGCGGCAATAGTACGGTTCCAGCTCATCGTAGGAAATGGACCAGTCGCGCCCTACCCCGTAATCGCTCTTCATGCGCATGTCGGACGGCAAATGGCGCCAGCACGACGCGGCCCAGTGCCAGGTCGTGCCGCCCACCGTGCGCAGATAGCCCTGCTGGAAACTGCTGCCGTTGGGGCCGGACACTTCCACGTAGTTATTCTTCGGGAAATACAGGGGCGCGGGCGCGTTTTCCGCCTGGGGATACAGGCCCTGGAAGTCGGAACCGACGCGGTTTTCGAACGGCATGTTGCGCCAGTTTTCCACGGCCTGGCCGCGCTCGATGCGCAGGCCCGCTTCCAGCATGATCACGGAGTGACCCTGTGCGGCCAGCTGGTCGGCCATCATGGCACCGACGACGCCCGTGCCGACGATGACGACATCAGCGACGACGTCGCCATTACTCTTGAATTGGGGTGATTTCATTTTGCTTGCTTGCCTTTAGTTTCAGGGGTGCCGGTGGTGGCCGGGGCCGGTACGGGTTTCGGTTCCACGGGTGCGGAAACGCGCACGGCCGGCGGCGCCTTCAGCCACCACAGGGGGCCGTAATTGCAATAGGTCGGCACGACCTGGCCATCGGCCACCGTGCGGTACATCAAGGCCTCGGCGTAGGCGACGACGATGGACTTCGTGCCCTGCGCCGCGTTGCCGGCGACGGTGCCCGTGTACCAGGCGGCAACGATGGCCAGCGCCAGTTCGCGCAGGCCGGCATCGGCGGCGCTGGCGGCCGCCAGCAGGGCTTTCGCTTCCTGGCCCGTGACGAGCAGCGCGCCCAGCTGCGGCAAGCGCTCGGCGAAGCCGGGCACATTCGTACGCATGGCTTGCTCGATGCGCGCCGCCGTCGCGGCGGACAAATCGCGGTGGCCCGTGATCGTTTGCGACAGGGTGTAGAACAGCATGGTGGCGGGCGCCAGGCCCGTTGCCGGCCCGCTGGCCGGCGCCTGCATGGCGGCCGACAGGGGATTGCTCCAGAAACCGGCCTGCGCCAGCAAGGCGGCCAGGCCGATCAGGGCGTGGCGGCGGCTGATACGGGGAAAGGATGAAACGGATGTTGCAGATGGATCGCTGTCTGGATGGTTCATGAGACTCCCGCAAGACTTGTTGTTTTATTGACTTCGATGATTGCGCCACATTGCATTTGCGCATATATGGAACCGGTTCCATAATTATCCTACAGAACTGAATTATTTGCTGATGGAGTATGACTACCGGAAGTCTGGCTTGGGCAATGCCTGCGTGAATGCGGGCGTTTCGCGCAGGGAAAATACCAGTCCCGGCTGGCCGCCCAGGCGGTACTGAAAATCGAGCACGCTGCCGCCAGCCAGACTTGGCTTGCCCGGCAAAGCCAGTGGCAGGTTCAGGCTGCACGCATGGTCGCCCAGAACGATGTCGCCATGCACGCGGATGCGCGTGAGCAAGCGCGGCGCCTCGTCCAGCACGTCGGGCAGGCGGATGCTGGCGGCCGGCAGCGTGTCGCCCGGCTCACCCTGCCAGGCGCGCAAGGCGTCCGCATCAAGGGTAAATACGCGGCCCCAGTCCGTGCACGGCTCGCCAGGGCTGCGCCGATCCAGGCCCAGGTGCACCGTGACGGCCGCCGGCAGCAGCGCCGCCGCAGGCGCTTGCGCATGCAGATTGCGCAGGATGGCCACCTGCGGCTCCTTGCCCAGCGCCGTATTCATGGTTTCGCTGACGATGACGTCCGGCATGGCGCCGGCAGGCATTTGATAGGCGGCCGCGTCGGCGCAAATATACTCAGCGACGTGGCTGTCGAGGCCCAGGGCGGCGATCAGCTCGCGCGCATAGTCCAGGGTTTCCGCATGCACGTCGAGGATGGCAAACTGCACTTCGCTGGCGTCCAGCACGGCCATCACCGGCAGGGCCAGCAGCGCAAACGGGCCGCAGCCCGCATATAGCACGCGCACGGGCCGGCCGCCGCTCACGGCCAGACGCTCGCGCACGGCCAGCGCCAGGCCCTGGATGAAGGCGGCGCTGCGGTAGGGCTCGCGCGCGCACAGTCCCGCCTGCACGGGCGAGATGGCCCAGCCGCTGGGCAGAAAACTCTCGCCATCGCGCAAGCCGTCCTGCCGGTCCATGGCCAGGCCCGAATGGCGCTCGACGAGCTGGCGCAGCTGCACCGTTTCGCCGACCAGGCTGGCCAGGGAACGCCGCGGATCGCACAGCGCGGCCGCGATGGCAGCCAGTTCCGCGCGCGCCGAAGTCACGCGCGACTCCACGCGCGACTCCACGGATAAGGCAGGATAAAGACAGAATGCATGGCGGCTTCCTTGAAATGATTGCAAGTACGCGGAAAAATTGGCAGCATAGCAAATAAATACACGCCTGCGCATTTGCCACCACCTGCCGGAGCACCGATGCACGACTTGCCGCTTTCCGCCCCCTACCAGTTGCGCCTCCAGCGCGACGACGACGATGGCTTTGCCGCCGCGCTGTACAGTTCCACGCGCGACGACTTGCGCCAGATGCCGGCCGAACCCGCCGTCATCGAACAGCTGATCGCCTTGCAGCAGCGCATGCAAAGCCACGGTTACCGACAGGCGTATCCGCACGCCGCGTACCTGGTGCTGCTGCACGGCGATACCCCCATCGGCCGCCTGATCCTCGACCGCCAGAATCAGGTGCTGCACCTGGTCGACATCGCCATCCTGCCCGCCGCGCAGGGCCAGGGCACCGGCAGCGCCGTGCTGCGCAGCCTGCAGGCGCAAGCGGGCGCGCAGCAATGCCGGATCCACCTTGCCGTCAACAAAAGCAACACGGCCGCGCGCGCACTGTACCAGCGGCTGGGCTTTCGATTGCGCGGGGAAAACGACGTCCAGGAGCAGCTGGAATGGAGCGCGCCATAGTGCCGGCGCCGAATCCGCCCAGCACCTGGCTGCGACTGCCGCTGCGCTTCGACGTGGCGCGCATGCAGCGCGAGAGCGACCAGTTCGCCGCCGGCGAGTGGATCAGCCATTTCAATACGGGCGCCTATGAAAACGGCTGGAGCTGCGTGCCGCTACGCTCGGCAGGCGGAGCAGCCGACGACATCATGCCCGTCGACGGCGCCGCCTATGCCGCCACACCGCAACTGGCGCGCTGCCCCGGCCTGCGCGAAGTGCTGGCCAGCTTCGCCTGCGAGATCCGCGCCGCGCGCCTGATGGCCCTGGCGCCGGGCGCCGTCATCCGCGCGCACCGCGACGCCGGCACGTCACTGGCCGATGGCCTGGTCCGCATCCACATCCCCATCCACACTACGCCACAGGTGCTGTTCAGCATCGACGGCGAGAACGTCCACTTTGCGGCCGGCCACGCCTGGTACATGGATGCCAGCTGCCTGCACGCGGTGCACAACCAGGGCACGGCGCCGCGCATCCACCTCGTGCTCGACTGCGTCACCAATGCCTGGCTCGAAGCGCTGTTCGCCTCGGCCGGCTTCGTGCCGAAAGCGGCCCCGAAATATGGCGACCCCAGCATCAACGATGGCAATGTGCGGGCCGTCATCGCCCAGCTGCGACTATCGCCCTCGCCTGCCAGCCTGGCGCTGGCCAGCGAATTGGCCGCGCTGGCCGACGGGAGCGCGCCATGAGCGCCGCGCCGGGCCTGGCGCAGCAGGAACGCTTGCTGGCCAAGGGGAAGTCGGTGACATGGCACGAAGGCATGGACTTGCGCGACTGGTATCCGCTGTACGTGGAGCGCGGCGAAACATTGGCGGACGCTGCCATGTGCTGGCGCCACCTGGGGGAAACGGCGTTCAGCGACGCCTTCTTTGTCAATACCCTGGCGCGCCAGCCGCATGAGGAGCGCCGCGTCTGCCGCACGCCGCTGACCACGATGGCCACGCTGGGCGATGGCCTGGCGCCCGACGCCTTCATCTTCCACGTCTCGCGCTGCGGCTCAACCCTGCTGAGCCAGCTGCTGGCGTCCCTGCCGCAATGCATCGTCATGTCCGAGCCGCCCGTGATCGATTCGCTGCTGCGCCTGCATCACGATGGCCTGGCGGGCAGCGACAGCATCGCCCTGCTGCGCCAGGCCATCCTGGCCCTGGGCCAGCGCCGCTCAGGGGACGAGACGCACTTCATCATCAAGTTCGACTGCTGGCACATCCACAGCCTGGACTTGCTGCGGCAAGCGTTTCCCGGCACGCCCTGCCTGTTCGTCTACCGCGAACCGCTGGCCGTGCTGGCCTCGCACCAGCGCCAGCGCGGACCGCAAATGGTGCCCGGCATGCTGCACCCGGCGCAGCTGCCGCTGCCCGCGCACCAGCTGGAACCCGGCGAACTCGATGGCTATACGGGCCTCGTGCTGGCCAGCCTGTTCGACGCCGCCCTGCCCCATGCGGCCGCCGGCCAGCTGCAGTTAATTCACTATAAGCAATTGCCAGACATCGTGTTCAGCGATTTGCTGGCCCGTTTCGGCATCACCCCCACAGCGGCGCAATTGCAAGCGATGCACGCGCAAGGCGGTGTGCATGCGAAGTACGGCACGGCTTACCACGGCGATCCGCCCGTGCCCGCAACAGACGGCCTGGCTGCCATCGCCGCGCAGTTACAGCCCGGCTATCTGGCGCTGGAAGCGTTGCGGCTGCCTGCAGGGCAACGCCAATGATTTCTATGAAACCAACCTCTGACAGCCTGAAACTGACCCTCACACCATGATAAAAAAAATGACATTGGCAGTATTCTTTACGGCCCTGCTTCCCTTCTACGCATGCCAGGCGCAAACCATGGCGGAAGCGAAACCCGTTTCCGCGGAAGTCACCACCACCCTGACACCTGACATTGGCGGGATAAAGCAGGTGCTGGAAATCAAGACGGACGACGCGAACAAGCCCGTGCTGCTGTTTTTGTCCGGCGGTCCGGGCAGCTCCATGATCAAGGGAGCGGATGCCTTTACGAATATCCTGAAAAGCAGATTCACGATTGTCCAATGGGACCAGCGGGACGCCGGAAAAACCTTGAAACTGAATCCTTCCCCACGCAGCCATCCGTCAGGCAGATGGAGAACGACACGTACCAAGTCATCCAATTCCTGCGCAAAGAATTAAAACAGGAAAAAATATACTTGCTGGGTAGTTCCTGGGGCAACGTCCTGGGCTTTTATATCGTCAAGCATCACCCGGAACTGCTGCATGCCTATTTCGCGTCGAATCCTGTCGTGAGCCAGCTGGAAAGCGAGAAAGAATTGCTGCAAGCCTTGAAAGCGCATTTCAAGGACAATGCCGTCGCCAGCCAGGAACTGAACAGTATCAGTTTCCCGTTTACTAGTGACGAAAGCATGTTTTACTTAAGGAAATGGCTTTTTTACAAGGATGGCAAGGCATTCGCAACGAGCGAGGGATTCAAGACGGGCTTTCTTGAATGGTCGAAGACCTGGTCGCCCGTCTGGAACGAGGTCATGAACATTGATCTGCCCAAGACCTTGAAGAGCGTTGACTGCCCCGTGTACTTCTTCGTCGGCAAGAACGACATCCAGACCTCGACCAGGATCACGCAAGCGTATTTCGACACCTTGAAGGCGCCAAGGAAGGGGCTGTTTTTCTTCGAACATTCCGGGCATCAGATACACCAGGATGAACCGGTGAAATTCCAAGAGGCCATCATCAAGACGCTGGAGACAATTCAAGCGAGCAAGTAAGAGCGCCTGAAACGCAAAAAGCCCAACCGTGAAGGCTGGGCTTTTTGCTACTGCGTGTTCTGGCTCCCCGACCTGGACTCGAACCAGGGACCTGCGGATTAACAGTCCGTCGCTCTACCAACTGAGCTATCAGGGAAAAGAGGCCGCATTCTATAGGGTAAATTTTACGGTGTCCAGATTTCCCCCGGAAAAATGTGTATTTTCCCGACGTCCCCCTGCCCGGCAGCGGTCAGCCGGGATGCTCTTGCGGGTAGTAATCAAAGACCAGCACCCGCCCCAGCCATGGCTTGAGCTGCTCGACAAAGGCCAGGTGGGCCGCATGGGTCAGGTACACGTCGCGCGCGCCGGCGTCATCGAAGGTCAGGGTAAAACAATCGGTAAAGCCATCATCGAGGCCTTCCGGGCTGACGTTCGGCCCCCATTCAAATTGCCGCACACCGGGTATGCGGTGTTTCAACTGGGAAAATTCGTAGACGAGCTCGGCGTGCTTGGCAGACGTGATGCCATCGAGGAAGTCGCACAGGACGATATGGCGCAAGGCGGAGGTACAAGTCATGGGAAGGTGCTCCTGAAGTGATGCATTCAGGATAGCGCAAAACGCGATTACGCACAGGCAAGCCCTGCTGATGGCTGCGGAAAACAAAAAAGGCCATGTTTTTCAACATGGCCTTCCGAATTCTGGCTCCCCGACCTGGACTCGAACCAGGGACCTGCGGATTAACAGTCCGTCGCTCTACCAACTGAGCTATCAGGGAAAAGAGGCCGTATTATATAGGCCAAACTTAGGGCTGTCCAGATTTCCATAGGGAAAATCTTATCGTGCCGCAAGCTGCGCGCCGGCGGCGCAAAAACAAAAAGGCCACGTTTTTCAACGTGACCTTTCGAATTCTGGCTCCCCGACCTGGACTCGAACCAGGGACCTGCGGATTAACAGTCCGTCGCTCTACCAACTGAGCTATCAGGGAAAAGAGGCAATATTATATGTCGCTTGTTCCATATTTGCAAGACTGATACTGCATCGCCACAAACACGGCCATCGCCGACTTTCTACCGCCATCAGCGCCGCACTTGCATGCAGCGCCGAAGAAGCAAGATATTAAAGTACTTTGGCGATCGCGTCAATGACGATGTCGATATTGCGCGAATTCAATGCTGCCACGCAGATACGGCCCGTGTCGACGGCGTAAATCGATTGCTCGCGCAAGGACGCAACCTGCTCCTTGGTGAGGCCCGAGTACGAGAACATGCCGATTTGCTGGCGCACGAATTCGAAGTCGTGGGCTGGCGCCTTGGCTTTCAGCTTTTCCACGAAAGCATTGCGCATTTCGCGGATGCGCACGCGCATGCCAGCCAGTTCCTCTTCCCACAGCTGGCGCAGTTCCGGCGTGGCCAGGACGGTGGCGACCACCTTGCCGCCGTGGACTGGCGGGTTCGAGTAGTTGGTGCGCACGACGCGCTTCAGCTGCGACAGCAATCGGGCCGCCTCATCGGCGCTCGATGCGACGACGCTCAGGGCGCCCACGCGCTCGCCGTACAGCGAGAACGATTTCGAGAACGAGTTCGACACCAGCAGCGGGCCGCCCGCGTCGGCGAAGTGGCGCACCACGGCGCCGTCTTCGGCGATGCCGTTGGCGAAGCCTTGATACGCCATGTCCAGGAACGGCACCAGGCCGCGCGAAGTGACGACAGCGATGATCTGATCCCATTGGGCCACGCTCAGGTCGGCGCCAGTCGGGTTGTGGCAGCAGGCGTGCAGCACGACGATGGAGCCGGCTGGCATGGTGTTCAGGCTGGCCAGCATGCCGTCGAAGTTCACGCCATGGGTGGCGGCATCGTAGTAGGCGTAGTTGTTCACGACGAAACCGGCGTTTTCAAACAGCGCGCGGTGGTTTTCCCAGCTTGGGTCGCTGATGTAGACTTGCGCGCCCGGCGCGAAGCGCTGCAGGAAGTCGGCACCGATCTTCAGTGCGCCCGTGCCGCCGATGGCTTGCACGGTCACGGCGCGGCGCTCTTGAATTACGGCGCTGTCGGCGCCAAATACGAGTTCTTGTACGGCCTTGTCGTAGGCGGCGAGGCCTTCGATCGGCAGATAGGTGCGTGGCGCCGCCTGTTCGATCAGGATGGCTTCCGCCTTGCGTACGCAAGCTAACAGAGGCACTTTACCGTTGTCGTCATAATAGACGCCAACGCCCAGATTGATTTTGGCGGGATTCTGGTCCGCGTTAAATGCTTCGGTGATGCCCAGGATCGGGTCGCGTGGGGCCATCTCGATGGCGCTAAACAGACTGGCAGAAACAGTTGGGTTCGTCATGATAAGATTGGATTCGATTGGAAGCAGGTTCACAGCGGAGTTGTAGACAGCGCCCCAAAATACAACGCCAGGGCCGCCAGCAGAGCACTATTCTAACAAAGGTCTGATTCACATGCCCGAATTATCTACCGCCAGCGAGGCGGAAAGCGCAATTATCTCTTTCCCGGACTCCCCCTTCAAGCTGCACCAGCCCTTCCCTCCGGCCGGCGATCAGCCCACGGCGATCGACCAGTTATCCGAGGGGATCGCCGACGGACTGGCCTTCCAGACCCTGCTGGGCGTGACCGGTTCGGGCAAGACCTACACCATGGCCAACGTCATCGCGCGCATGGGCCGGCCCGCCATCGTCTTCGCACCGAACAAGACGCTGGCCGCGCAGCTGTACAGCGAGTTCCGCGACTTTTTCCCGCAAAACGCGGTCGAATACTTCGTCAGTTACTACGATTACTACCAGCCCGAAGCCTACGTGCCGCAGCGCGACCTGTTCATCGAAAAGGACTCGTCGATCAACGAGCATATCGAGCAGATGCGCCTGTCGTGCACTAAGTCGCTGATGGAACGGCGCGACGTCATCATCGTCGCCACCGTCTCGGCCATCTACGGTATCGGTAACCCGAACGAATACCACCAGATGATCCTGACGTTGCGCGTCAAAGACAGGGTCGCCCAGCGCGACGTCATCGCGCGCCTGATCCAGATGCAGTACACGCGCAACGAAGTCGATTTCGGCCGCGGCACCTTCCGCGTGCGCGGCGATACCATCGACATCTTCCCCGCCGAGCATGCGGAACTGGCCGTGCGCCTGGAAATGTTCGACGACGAGATCGAATCGATCCAGCTGTTCGACCCGCTGACGGGCAGAGTGCGGCAAAAAATCCCCCGCTTCACCGTGTATCCGGGCTCGCACTATGTGACGCCCCGCTCCACCGTGCTGCGCGCCGTGGAAACCATCAAGGACGAGCTGCGCGAACGCCTCGAATTCTTCCGCAAGGAGAATAAGCTGATCGAAGAGCAGCGGCTGGAACAGCGCACGCGCTTCGACCTGGAAATGATGGCCGAAATCGGTTTCACCAAGGGCATCGAGAACTACTCGCGCCACCTGTCCGGCGCGCTGCCGGGCGAACCGCCGCCGACCCTGGTCGATTATTTACCGCCCGACGCCTTGATGTTCCTCGACGAGTCGCACGTGCTGACGGGCCAGCTGAGCGCCATGTACAACGGCGACCGTTCGCGCAAGACGAATCTGGTCGACTATGGTTTCCGCCTGCCGTCGGCACTCGACAACCGGCCCTTGAAATTCGAGGAATTCGAGCAGAAGATGCGCCAGACCGTGTTTGTTTCGGCCACGCCGGCCGAATACGAAAAGACGCATTCCGACCAAGTGGTCGAACAGGTCGTGCGTCCCACGGGCCTGGTCGACCCGCAAATCATCGTGCGCCCCGCCAGCAGCCAGGTGGACGACCTGATGTCGGAAATCGTCGAGCGCATCAAGAAGGACGAGCGCGTGCTGGTAACGACCTTGACCAAGCGCATGTCCGAGCAATTGACGGAATACCTGGGCGACCATGGCATCAAAGTGCGTTACCTGCACAGCGATATCGAAACGGTGGAGCGCGTGGAAATCCTGCGCGACCTGCGCCTGGGCACCTTCGACGTGCTGGTGGGGATCAATCTGCTGCGCGAGGGCCTGGACTTGCCGGAAGTGTCGCTGGTGGCCATCCTTGACGCGGACAAGGAAGGCTTTTTGCGTTCCGAACGCAGCCTGATCCAGACCATCGGCCGCGCCGCGCGTAACCTGAACGGCACGGCGATCCTGTACGGCGACCGCATCACGGATTCCATGCGCCGCGCCATCGACGAGACGGAACGCCGCCGCGCCAAGCAGATCGCTTTCAATACGGCCAACAACATTATCCCGATCGGCGTGAAGAAATCGATCCGCGAAATGATCGACGGCGTCTACAGCCCGCAGGAAGCGCGCGAAACCCTGCAAGTGGCGCAGGAAGCGGCCAAGTTCGAGTCCATGAGCGAGAAACAGGTCAGCAAGGAAATCAAGCGTTTGGAAAAACTGATGGTCGACCACGCCAAGAACCTGGAGTTCGAAAAAGCGGCGCAAGTGCGCGACCAGCTGCACATCCTCAAGCAGCAGCTGTTTGGCGCACCGGGTACCGACAATGTGACATCGATACTGGGTAGGTCGGATTAGGCCCTGCGGGCCGTAATCCGACAACATCGTTGGCGCTGGTCGCGGTGTCGGATTACGCGGCCGTGCCGCTAATCCGACCTACTTGAAAAGCCTTGACCGCACCAGCGAGTACAGGATTGCTGCCCATGGGCTTTGCCCTACTCCGGCAGCGAATAGTCGATGTCGTAGAAATGCTGGCCATCGATGATGCGGATGGCCAGCGTCCCGCTGATGCCCGTCAGCTGCCCCGTGCCGGAATGGGGCACGATGACGATGGACAGCGTCTGCTGGCCATCGGCCATGGTGCCCGCATGCTGCGCCACGAAGCTGCCTTGCCGGCCCTGCAGCACGCCCGTGATGGCTTCCATGGCGACATAACCGGCCGCGCCTTTGGTGTCCGTCACGGCGCTGAGCATCTCCCCTTTGGCCGTGGCGACCAGGTCGCCGGCATACACTTTGTCTAGCAGCACTTTGCCCAGGGTCGTGCGCCCCGAGCGCTGCGGCGCTGCGGATGGCGTCATGGTGATGCTGAAACTTCCCGTGGCGTGCACTTGCATGCGATGATCTCCCTCTGCAGATGAGGCGGCGCCGGCCGGCGCCACCGATAGACAACATGCGGCCAGCATCAGGCCCGGCAAACTGTATGATTTCATGATTCCCTTTCAATCGATGCGAGAGTGCCATCCTGGTGCCGCGCAGGAGACAAATATTGGATAAAGCCGACAGCATGCGCAATGTGCTGGCCGCGCGCGGCCAGGCGCCCAAAGGCATCGTCGACCCGCAGGCGGCGGCACGCCGCATACGGCTGGCGACCTATCCGCCGGCTGGCGCGCTGGCGCCGTTCGTCGAGTATTTCTGGGTGGTCGAATGGGACAGGCGGGACTGCGCGCCGCAGACGCAGCGCGTGCTGCCCTACCCGAACGCCCACCTGGTGTTCGACCTTGGGCGCACGGCCATCCATGGCGTCGTGCGCGGCGCCTTCGACCGGCCATTGAGCGGAGCGGGCAAGGTGCTGGGCGTGCGTTTTTCGCCGGGCGGCCTGCGCCCGTTCATCAGCCAGCCCTTGTCGTCATTCACCGATACGACCATCGCCGCCGACGCCCTGCTGGACATGCCGGCCGCGCAAGCCGAGGCGCTGGTGCTGCTGCAAGCCGACGATACGGCGATGGTGGCACAGGCACAGGCGCTGTTGCTGGCAAGGCTGCCGCAGGTCGATGACGCGGCCCTGCTGGCCGCCAGGCTGACGGCCGCCGCGGCGGCCCGCAATGGCCCGGCGAGCGTGGCGCAGCTGTGCGAAAAAATGGGCATCGGCGAACGCCGGCTGCAGCGCCTGTTCGCCAACTATGTGGGCGTGCCGCCGAAGTGGGTGATCCAGCGCTACCGCCTGCAGGAAGCGATCTGGCGCCTGGCGCAGCCCGATGCGCCCGACCTGGCCAGCCTGGCGCAGGAACTGGGCTTTTTTGACCAGGCCCATTTCAGCCGCAGCTTTGCGGAACTGGTGGGCAGCACGCCGCTCGACTATCGCCGCTCGCAGCGAGAGGCAGCCGCCTAACTCTGCGCTTACCCCCGCCGCCCCTGCTTGCCGATGCTCGCGTTCATCATGTCGAACAGGGTGCGCGACGCGGGCGGCATCGCGTGCTGATGCCGGCTGATCAGGCCCAGCGTCCGTTTCACGGCGGGATTGACGAGCGGCACGCCGACCACCGTGCCTTGCCGCTCCGGCAAAATCGACAGCCCCGGCACCGCCGCCACACCCAGGCCCGACTCCACCAGCGCCAATATGCCTGACACGTGGTTGATCTCGCACGAGATCCACGGGTGCTTTTCCACGCCGGCCAGCGCCGCATCGAGCACGCTGCGGTTGCCGCTCGACTTGGCCACCGAGATATAGCGTTCGTCGACGGTGTCTTTCCAGCTCAGCTTCTTGCGCTTGGCCAGCCGGTGATCGTTGCGCATCGCCAGCACGTAGGTCTCGACGTAAATGGGCTGGAAATGGATTTCCGGATTTTCCGCGCCCGTGAAGCTGATGCCGAAATCCGCCTCGCCTGTCAGCACAAGATTGAGCACGTCCTGCGCACTTTCGTCATGCACGCGCACGCGGATTTTTGGAAACTGCGCGCTGAAGCGCTTGAGCACGTCCGGCAGAAAATGCCACACGGCCGATGGCACGCAGGCGAACGTCACCGTCCCGGTGCGGTGCGCGGCCAGGTCGGCGACACCGAGCACGGCATCCTCGAGGCCGTTGAGCGCATCGCGCACGTTCACCAAAAACACCTGCCCCACATTGGTCAGCTGCACGCGCCGGGTGGTGCGTTCGAACAGCTTGACGCCCAGCGCATCTTCGAGTTTTTCAATGCGGCGGCTGAGCGCCGGCTGCGACAGGAACAGGTCGGCCGCGGCCTGGCGAAAGCTGTTGCGCTCGGCCACGGCCACGAAGGCCTGCAAATCATGAAGTTCGTAATTGATGCGCTGCATGCATGAATCCCCGGAAAAATTGCAATTATCAAATTATGCCATTTCAACGATGATGGGGTCTTAATGCTGAGCCTCGCCAAGAAGGCATCACCCCGAGGGAGACACCATGCGACATTGTTCCACGTTCGCGCTATTGTTCGCGGCCAGCGGCACCTGCCTGGGCCAGAGCGGCGCGGTTTTGTATGGCATCGCGGATGCCGGCATCCGTTATGGAAAAGGCTTGACCGCCGCCAACGCACCGACGGCTGGCGGCGCCACGCCCGCCATCAGCAGCGGCATCAACAACACGAGCCGCTGGGGCCTGCGCGGCCAGGAAGACCTCGGCGGCGGCTGGCAGGCGCTGTACCGTCTCGAGGGCGGGCTGAATCTGGACACAGGCAGCGCGGCCAAATCCGACAAGCTGTTCGACCGGCAAGCGTGGGTGGGACTCAAGTCGCCGCTGGGCTCCGTGACCCTGGGGCGCCAGGCAACCTTGCTGGCCGACGCCATCGCGCCGGTGGATCCGCTGGGCATCCGCTACGCCTCATTCAATCCGAACGTCAACATCACGGGCTTGAGCAACACGGCTTTTGGCCGGCATTCGTTCAGCCAGCAATACGGCAGCAGCGGCTATGCCGACAACTTCTACCGACTCGACAACATGGTGAAAACCAGCGCCAGCCTCGGGCCGGTGGTGGCGCGCGCCGCCTATTCCTTCGGCGAGGTGGCGGGCGCCACGTCGCCATTGTCGACCTGGGGCGGCGCCCTGACCTACCAGCAGGCGGGGCTGGCCGTGTCCGGGGCAGTGATGCGCTTGCGCAATCGCGACAACCGCAGCCTCGACGCCGCCACCGTGGGCGCCGCCTACAAGGTGGACATCTGGCAGTTCAAGGCCAACCTCGGCGTCAACCGCGCCGACGTGAGCGCCGGCAAATCCGTGCGGCAGGGCGTGCTGTCCGCCGGCGTAAGCCGGCAAATGGCGCCGGACGTGCTGCTCACGACCGCCTACTACAAGGTGCGGCGCAGCGCCACGGGCCACGTCGACGACGGCTTCCAGCGCGCTTTCGCCTACCTGGAAAAAACGCTCTCGCCGCGCTCGACCCTGTACCTCGAATCGGACTACACCACGTGGCAAGGCGATGCCGCCGGCGTCACGGGAACGCGCGCCAACGACCGCAAAGGCATGGGCTTGACGCTCGGCCTCATGCACAAATTTTAACGACAGGAGAAACAACCATGCTTCAACAGACCCTCGTGCGGCGCTCCGCCCCCCTACTGGCCGGCTTCATGCTGCTGGCCGCCGGCGCGGCCCATGCCGCCGACATCCGCGTGGTCAGCTCGGGCGGCTTCGCCCAGGCCTACAAAAACCTGGCCCCCGCCTACGAGCGCGCCAGCGGCGACCATCTGGTCTCCGAATGGGGACCATCGATGGGCACCACCAAGAATGCGATCCCGGCGCGCCTGGCGCGCGGCGAGCAGATCGACGTCGTCATCATGGTCGGCGACGCGCTCGACAAGCTGATGCAGGAAGGCCGCCTGGTCCCCGGCAGCAAGGTGGTGCTGGCCAATTCGCCGATTGCCTGCGCCGTGCGGCGCGGCGCGGCCAAACCCGACATCAGCACCACCGAGGGCTTGCGCAGCGCCTTTCTGAAGGCGGGCAAGGTCGCCTATTCGGACAGCGCCAGCGGCGTCTACATCGAGACGCAGCTGATGAACAAGCTGCAGATTTCGGAGCAGATGCAGGGCAAGGCCGCAAAAATTCCCGCCACCCCCGTCGGCGAAATCATCGCCCATGGCCAGGCCGATTTCGGCTGCCAGCAGCGCAGCGAGCTGCTGCCGGTCGAGGGCATCGACATCGTCGGCCTGCTGCCGCCGGAAGTGCAGAAGATGACGCAGTTTTCGGCGGCGCTGGTCCCCGGCGGCAAGGAGCTTGAGGCCGGCCGCGCCTTGCTGCGCTTCCTCGCCGCCCCTGCCAATGCGGGCGCGATCGAAGCGACCGGGCTGGAACCGGCGTCAGGATCAACTACGCACTAGGCGACGTCACTCATCTTTCATCAATAGGTAAATCATGGCCATTCCCTCCACCGCCGCACCCATCGCCGAGGCAGCGCCGCCGCGCGCGCAGGTGCGCCCGCCCTCGCGCATCGCCACCGTCATCCGGGTGACGAGCGGGAACTTCATCGAAATGTACGATTTTTTCCTGTTCGGCTTTTACGCCACGTACATTGCCAAGGCCTTTTTCCCCGCCACCAGCGAATACGCGGCCCTGATGATGACGTTCGCCACCTTCGGCGCGGGATTTTTCATGCGTCCGCTGGGCGCCATCATCCTCGGCAGCTACATCGACCGCATCGGCCGCCGCAAGGGCCTGGTGCTGACCCTGGCCATCATGGCTTCCGGCACGGCGCTGATCGCCTTCGTGCCCGGCTATGCCACCATCGGATTGCTGGCGCCGTTCCTCGTGCTGATCGGGCGTTTGCTGCAAGGTTTTTCCGCCGGCGTGGAACTGGGCGGCGTGTCCGTCTACCTGTCCGAAATGGCGACGCCCGGCAACAAGGGATACTACGTCAGCTGGCAGTCGGCCAGCCAGCAGGTGGCCATCATCTTTTCCGCCGCGCTGGGCTACTATCTCAACGAAACCTTGAGCAAGGAATTCATCGCGGACTGGGGCTGGCGCATTCCGTTCTTCATCGGCTGCTCCATCATCCCCGTGGTGTTCTACATCCGCCGTTCGCTGCAGGAGACCGAGGCCTACCTGACGCGCAAATCGCATCCCACGTTCCGGCAGATGCTGGCGACCATCGCCCTCAACTGGCCGCTGGTGGTCACCGGAACGATGCTGATCGTGCTGACGACGGTCGCCTTCTACCTGATCACCGTCTACACGCCGACCTTCGGCAAAAACGTGCTCAAGCTGAGCACCGAGGAAAGCCTGCTCGTCACCTTGTGCATCGGCCTGTCGAACTTCATCTGGCTGCCCGTCATGGGTGCGCTGTCCGACCGTATCGGGCGCTGGCCCATCATGGCCGTATGCTCGGCGCTAACGGTATTGACAGCGTATCCGGCCCTGTCCTGGCTGGTCGCCCATCCCAGCTTCGACCACATGCTGATGGTGGAGCTGTGGCTGTCCTTCCTGTACGGCAGCTACAACGGTGCCACCATCGTCGCGCTGACGGAAATCATCCCGGCCAGCGTCAGGACGACGGGCTTTTCGCTGGCCTACAGCCTGGCCACGGCGCTGTTCGGCGGCATGACGCCGCTCGTATCGACCTTGCTGATCGAGAGCACCGGCGACAAGGCGGCGCCAGGCTACTGGATGGCCGGCGCCGGCGCCATCAGCCTGCTGGCGACGTGGCTGATCTATCGCGGCATCGTCAGAGAGCGCCATCCGCTCCCGGCATGATGTTACGGCCAGGCGGGCCGGCGCATGTGGAACAGGCTGTCCGGCCCGATCTCGAAATAATCGGCCGGACCGCCGCCGCGCAAGATCGGTGCGGCGGCCGCCGTGTCGTACACGCCATCGCTCAACAGGTGGCGCGCGATGTGCACGCCCACCACTTCCCCCAGCACCAGCCAGCTGCCGACACCGTCGCCATTGACGCCTTGCAGCTCGATGATCTGCGTGCGCCGGCATTCGAAGGAGACGGGACTTTCGGCCACGCGCGGCACCTTGACGATGCGCGAGGCGGCCGGCGTCAGGCCGGCCAGCGCGAATTCATCGACCTCGGGCGGCGCCGGCGCGCAGCTGATATTCATCGCGTCGGCCAGTGGACGGGTGGCCAGGTTCCACACGAATTCGCCCGTCTGTTCGATATTGCGCAAGGTATCCTTGCGGCCGATGCTGGAAAAACCGATCAGCGGCGGATGGTAATTGAAGGCGTTGAAAAAGCTGTACGGCGCCAGATTGAGCACGCCCTCGCTGCTGCGCGAGGCGATCCAGCCGATGGGCCGCGGCCCCACGATGGCGTTGAACGGGTCATGCGGCAGGCCATGGCCCTGTGCAGGTTCATAAAAGTGAATGTTGTCGGCCACGCGCGTTCCTGAAATCGAAGTCATAGGCGCCCGGGATGGAACGCCTGGAGCGACAGCTTACTGGAATTGCCGCCACCGCGTTGCCAGCCCGCCGGCGCCAGGCGCGCTCACGCACGCATCATGACAATTGTATGGCGCTCAGCACCACGCCTCGCTTATGATGGGACAACTCAACCCTTATCATTCCGCTACCGCCCATGCCTACCCTCACGCTGCACCAGAAAGTGTTCCTGCTCCTCCTGAGCATCGTCACCATCGGCTTCGGCTGGATACTGGCGCCGTATGCGGGCGCCATCTTCTGGGGCGTCATCCTGGCGATCCTGTTCGCCCCCGTGTACCGCTGGCTGCTGCGGAAAACCAAGGGCCGCGCCGGCCTGGCGTCGCTGCTGACCTTGCTGCTGATCATCGTCATCGTGATCCTGCCGCTGTCGCTCATTTCCGTCTCGCTCGTGAACCAGGCGGCCAGCGTCGTGGAAATGGTGCGTTCGGGCGAGATCACGGTCGCCATGTTCTTCAATAAAATCATGGCCGTGCTGCCGCAATGGCTGATCAATTTGCTCGACCGCTTCAACCTGACCAGCCTGGCCAGCCTGCAGGACAAGCTGGCCGAGGGCGCCACGCAGGTGAGCCAGGTGGTGGCGGTGAAAGCCATCAACGTGGGCCTGTACACCTTCGAATTCCTCACCAGCCTGTGCATCATGCTGTACCTGCTGTTTTTCCTCATGCGCGACGGCTCGACCCTGTCGGCCCGCATCAAGGGCGCCGTGCCATTGAGCCGCAAGTACAAGCAGCGCCTGTTCACCAATTTCACCACCGTGATCCGCGCCACCGTGAAAGGCAACATCCTCGTGGCGATCGCCCAGGGCGCCCTTGGCGGGCTGGCGTTCTGGTTCCTCGACGTGCCGGCGCCCCTGCTGTGGGCCGTGCTGATGGCTTTCCTGTCGCTGCTGCCGGCCGTCGGCGCCGCCCTCGTCTGGGCGCCCGTGGCCGCCTATTTCCTGGCCACCGGCGCCATCTGGCAAGGCGCAGGCCTGGCCGCCTTCGGTGTCTTCGTCATCGGCCTGGTCGACAACGTGCTGCGCCCCATTTTGGTCGGCAAGGATACCAAGATGCCCGACTACGTGGTGCTGCTGTCGACCGTGGGCGGCATGGCCCTGTTTGGCCTGAACGGTTTCGTCATCGGACCCGTGGTGGCAGCGCTGTTCATCGCCTCGTGGGATCTGTTCGTCTCGGCCAGCGAATTCCAGGCCGAGGATTGAGGCGTGGCGGCCTGGGCAGGCGGGAAACAGATGCGCATCGGCCTTGCACGACAAAAGCATGATTTTTCTCTCGGCCAGCGCTCCCATGGCCGCTACATCGCCGCGATTGTCGTGCTGCACCTGGCGCTGTTCTGGGTAGCCACGCGGCCTGTACACAGAAGCGTCGAGCACGATAAGCGGATCTGGCTGCAGCTGATGCCGCCACAGCGCCCAATGCAACGCTTCATTCCCCCCGCCAAGCCCGATCCGGCGCCGGCACGCGCGCCAGCCCTTCCATCGAGCGCGGCAAGCGTGTCGCCGCCAAAGAAGGCGACGGCATCGGTGCAGGACCAGCCGCAAGACGATGCCCTGCCGGCAGAACCGGCGCCTGCCGCACCCAGGACCGGCGCCCTCCCCCTGGCGCAACGGGCGCTGCAGGCAGCCGGCGCCATCGACCGCCAGCTGCGCGCCGAGCATCCGCAGGAGTTCGTGGCGCCGCCCGATACGCCGCAGACGCGCCTGGCAAAGGGATTTGCGGAAGCGCATGCGGCGGTCAAGCCGAAGTGGTTCGAAGCGGCCCGCATCGAGCTGTTCAGCGCGCCAAACGACCCGAAACGCATCTACCGCGTCATCACGGCGACCGGTGAATACTGCATCTATTTACCGGACAAAGGCAGCATGTCGCTGAACCTCAGCGCGCGGTCCGGCTACGCCGGTTTCGGCGAAGGGACGGCGGCGCCTTGTCCCATCCGGTTTTAACAGCGGTCGATGCAGCGCGCCTCCAATAAAACCTGCGGAACCCTGCGCTGCCGACGGCGCCACTTGCGCTTCCTGAAACAGGCGGGAACAGCCTGGCGGCAGAGTGTCCGCCGGCGCCGGCCAGCCTCGGCAACTATCCACATGAGACCGCATTTCGCATATTTATCATGTTGCAATAGTATACATTTAGCAACATGTGCGAAAATATAGTTTTTGACGCACCAGGCGCCGCGGCGTAGTGTCGGTCCTCCCGACAACCACGTAATGAGGAGCCTTCCATGGCAAATCCACTGTGCTTAATGATGCCGGTACTTCCCGGCACCAACCCGACCGCCATCGCCGCGACATTGGTGGAATACCAGGCGAAGATCAATGCCGCCCTCACCGAGATTGGTACCGTGCACTTTGCCCGTTTCACCCTGCTTGACCGCTCCCAGGCCAATCTGCTGCCCAACCTTCAATCGGTGGGCACTTCCGATACCCTGATCATCGGCGTGATCACCGAGTATGACGGCAGCTTCAACGACTACATCGAAGATTTCGTGGACCAGCTGGGCGAGGTATTCGACGCACTGCTGCAGTTTGTCGTGGGTGGCAAGGCGTTGATGCCCGTTGCCAAGCACGTGACCGCATTTGAAGCCTTCATCACGGCCAACGACGCCGCGCAGCACGTGCCCAATAATGGCCTGTATAGCGCCTATCCGCAGACCGTTCAGAAAATCCTCGCCTCGGTCTGAACCAAACACCACGCCGAGGCTGCGCAAGCGGCCCCACCACCCTGCCAGCCACCACCCCAGCCCCCGGAGACAGCATGGCCGATCCCACCATCGATTACGACGACGTGCAAGGCACGATCCTGCGCGGCTACCGCGTCAACCTGGCGCGCCACTTCATCTTCAGCATCACGGATGCGGCGCAGGCACGGTGCACCATCGCGGCCCTGCTCGACGGCAGCGACGGCTTGCCGTCCGTTACCACCGCGCGCCATATCCGCCCCAAGCCGCCCTGCTTCCTGAACCTCAGCTTTACCGCTCCCGGCCTGTCGGCGCTGGGCGTTGCCGCGACCGATCTGGCCACCTTTGACCAGGCATTTCAACGGGGTGCAGCCGACCCGGCCAGCGTCAAGGCCGTGGGCGACGTGGGCGACAGCGCCCCCGAACACTGGCTCGGCAACCTGGGGCCGGCCACCCAGGCGGGCCAGGTGCATGCGTTGTTGAGCCTGTGGGTCAGCGAATCGACGGAAGTGCTGGAGGCAAGCTCGGCCAGACTACGCCGCGCCTTTGCCGCCGGCTGGCGTGAACTGTATGCACACGACGGCGTGGCCCTGCCAGACAACCGCGTGCATTTCGGCTACCGCGACAGCATCGCCCAGCCGGACGTCGATGGCGCACCGCAGCGCAAGCACGAACACGACCCTGACCCGCTCAACAGCGTCATGACGGGGGAATTCCTGCTCGGCTATCAGAATGAGAACGGCGGCACCTACGAGGTGCAGCCACCGCAACTGTCCACCAATGGCAGCTACGCCGCCTTCCGCATCCTGGAGCAGGACGTGCCCCTGTTCGACAGCATCCTGAGCCAGGGCGCGGCCAGTTCCGGGCTCAGCACCGAAATGGTGGCCGCCAAGATGTGCGGGCGCTGGCGCAACGGCAATCCGCTCGTGCTCAGGCCGGACGAGGCCGGCCCCGTGCTGCCGGACGCCAGCCTGAACCGCTTTCACTATGTCGATGAACAGCCGGAACTGGACGACACGCTGGGTCTGAAATGCCCGATCGGCGCGCATATCCGGCGCAACAATCCGCGCGACGAAGCCGTCGTGGGCGCCTCCGCCCGCCACCACCGCATCGTGCGGCGCGCCATGCCCTACGGTAGCGAATATGATCCGGCCGCCCCCATCGCAGAGCAGCGCGGCCTGGTCGGCTATTTCATCAATGCCAGCCTGCGCAATCAGTTCGAATTCCTGATGAAGCAGTGGAACAATGAGGATATTTTCGTCAAATCGGCCGTCGGCCCGGCCGGTCCCGAGGCGGGCAATGCCACGCTCAACATCAGCGGCCAGGACGTGTTTCTGGGTGTCAACGACCCGGCCGTCAGTTCCTTCACCTTGCCCGGCGTGGGGCCCAAGGGCAGCGGCAATACCACACTGCAGCATTTCTCGCGCAGCGTCATCACGCGTGGCGGCGTGTATTGCTTCTTCCCCAGCATCACGGGCTTGCGCTACCTGGCGAACCTCGGCTAGGCGGACGGGCTAAGGAGGCAAGCGGGAACGTCCCGGACCGCTTGCCTTGATCCTGTCAGCGCGATGGACGCTATTAGGCAAACACGGGCCGGAAAAAACTGCGCTCATAACTGATGATGCAGCGCGTCTCTTCGGCATAGCGGAAGGCGGCCTGGCATTCGGCGTCCTGCATCGAGTCGCTGCGGTACTGCTCGTACAAGGCCAGGCTGGGGAACGAGAACATGGCCAGCGCCACATTGCTGGCGCCCTCGGATGGCAAAAAATAGCCGTGGTGCTGGCCGCCGAAGCGTTCGACCAGCGGTATCCACAGCTTGCCGTAGGCTTCGAATTCCCGCAATTTATACGGGTCGATGATGTAACGCAGGTAGCAGGTGATCATGCGGTTTCCTTGTAAACGTTCAGATCCATCAGCATGCCGGACTCCCAGGAGCCGATGGCGGTCAATGGCGAGCCAGGCACAAAATCCAGCGCGCAGGGATAGGTAACATCTTCCTGCGCCAGGACGGCAAGCCCGGGCCAGGCGTAGAACAGCAGCTTGCCCTTGCCGATGCGTCCCAGCGCGCTGCCGTCGGGCAGCCAGCGCAAGGCGTCGCCCGTGCCGGCGCCCGCCTCCACGCGCGTCGTGGCCAGCACGCGGCCATCGTCCATCGCATGCACGGATAAGAATTCCTCGCCGCCGGTGTCATGCAGCACGGCCAGGCGCTCGCCGTCGGGCGATGGCGCGCACGACGCCAGGCTGGGCAGCGACAGCACCTTGCGCCCGCCTCCCGCCTGCAAGGGCCAGTCCCATACGCTGCAGTAGTCTGGCGGCTGCGCCTGCCCTTCCTCCACCGATTTGACGCCATGCAGGACCAGCAAACGCCGCCCGCCATCGATGGCGTAGGTTGCGCGCAGCATTTCGCCCGGGTGCTCGTGCTTGAACAGTACTTCGCCCGTCTGCGCATCGCGCACCCGCAAGCAGCCATCCCAGCCGCCGTCGGCCAGATACCGGCCGCACGGCGACCACGCGGGGCCGCTGCCTTCGCCATCCTTTTTATTCTGGAAGCTCACCAGCACTTGCCCCGCTACGGCATCGAGCACGGCCAGCTGGCCCGTCGTGCTCTTGATGGCCAGCCGGCGGCCGTCGGGCGAGAATGCCATACTGGAGCAATGCGCGATGAATTTGCCGCGCCACAGTTTCTGGCGCACCGCCACGTCCCACAGCACCAGGTCGCGCCCCAGCACGGCCAGGCGCGTGCCATCGGGCGAAAAGCGCACGCCGTAGCTGCAGCCCAGCTTCAGGGGATTCTGCGCTGCCGTCATGGGCGCGCCAGCCGGTAGACGACGCTATCGAGGTCGTAATGGCGCTCCATGCCCGCGTACTGCATGCCCAGGCGCGTCATGACCTTGATCGATGCCGCATTGTCGGGATGGGCGACGGCCACCACTTCGGGCGCGCCGACGACGTCGAACGCGTGCGCGACGATGGCGGCCGCCGCTTCGCTGGCATAGCCCTGCCCCCAGCTGGTGCGCGCCAGGCGCCAGCCGATTTCCAGGGGATTGGCCTTGACGCCGGAGAGGTGCTGCAGGCAGGCCATGCCCACCAGTTCACCATCGTCGAGGCGTATCATCGCCCACCACGAATAGCCCCACTCGGCCCAGCGGCCCATGGTGCGCGTGATGGCCGCGCGCGTGTCCTCTTCCGTCTCGGGCTGGCCCGCGTTCAAATAGGTCATCACCTCGGGATCGGTGTTGAGCGTGCGCATGCGCTCGTAATGGCTCTCGTTGATCGGTTCCAGGCGCAGGCGCGCCGTCGTCAGTATGGTCATCGCATTTCCTTGGACGAAAAAAAAGACGATACACGATCGTCTTTTTTTTGCAAGCGCGCACGCAATTACTTGCCTGCTTCGCCCTTCTTGATCCACGCCGCCAGCTGGTGCGGACGCAGGCCGTCGTAGTCTTCGAACGGCTGGTGGATCCACGGGTTGTGCGGCAGTTCGTCGAGGAAGTAGTCGGGACGCACGACGGAGCAGCCTTTCAGCCAGATCACGGCCGATTTGACTTCGGTCACGTCAGGGAAGTTTTCCTTCAGGTGACGCGTGACCTTGTCCAGGGTGACGCCCGAATCGGCCAGGTCGTCGACCAGCAGAATGCGGCCGGCCAGCGGGCCCTTGGTCATGGTCATGTACTTGGCGATATCGAGGTCGCCGCGCACCGTGCCCGCGTCTTCGCGGTAGGAGCTGGTCGACAGGATAGCCAGTGGCAAATCAAAAATGCGCGAGAAGACGTCGCCGGGACGCACGCCGCCGCGCGCCAGGCACAATACCTGGTCGAATTTCCAGCCCGATTCGTAGACCTTGAGCGCCAGGCGCTCGATCAGGCGGTGGTATTCTTCCCAGTTGACCCAGAGGTGTTGATCGTTCGATTGTGGGGTAGTCATGATAGTGGAATCTTATTATTAGCGTGATTAAAAAAATCCGCCTTGCGGCGGATTGTGTCCAGCAGCTTACTCGAATGGGTGACGCAGCACGATCGTTTCTTCACGATCCGGACCGGTCGAAACCATGTCCACCGGTACGCCGACCAGTTCTTCGATGCGCTTGATGTAAGCGCGCGCCGTTGCTGGCAGGGCTGCCAGCGATTTCGCGCCGACCGTGCTTTCCGTCCAGCCTGGCATCTCTTCGTACACCGGCACGCAACGGGCGGCTTCTTCAGCGCCCGATGGGAAGATGTCCGTGGCCACGCCGTCGATGGTGTAGCCGGTGCACAGTTTCAGCGTTTCGATACCGTCCAGCACGTCCAGCTTGGTCAGGCACATGCCCGTCACGCCGTTGATCTGCACGGAGCGGCGCAGCAAGGCGGCGTCGAACCAGCCGCAGCGGCGGGCACGGCCCGTCACGGTGCCGAATTCATGGCCGACTTGCGCCAGGTGGTGGCCGACGCCCGCATCCGTTGGCAGTTCCGAAGGGAACGGGCCGGAACCGACGCGCGTCGTGTAGGCCTTGGTGATGCCCATGATGTAGTGCAGCATGCCAGGACCGACACCCGAACCGGCGGCGGCATTGCCGGCCACGCAGTTCGACGAGGTGACGAACGGATACGTACCGTGGTCGACGTCAAGCAGGGAACCCTGCGCGCCTTCGAACAGCAGATTCGCGCCGGCCTTGTGCGCCTTGTACAGCGCGCTCGACACGTCGGTGACCATCGGACGCAGACGCGGCACATAGGCCAGCGCGTCGTCGAGGGTCTTCTGATAGTCGACTTTCGGCGCCTTCAGGTAGTTTTCCAGCACGAAGTTGTGGTAATCGAGGTTTTCGGCCAGCTTTTCGGCAAAGCGCTTCTCGTTCAGCAGGTCGGCGATACGGATCGCGCGGCGCGCCACTTTGTCTTCGTAGGCCGGGCCGATGCCCTTGCCGGTGGTGCCGATCTTCGCATCGCCACGCTTGGCTTCACGCGCCAGGTCGATCGCGGTGTGGTAAGGCAGGATCACGGGCGCCGCGTCCGACACTTTCAGGCGCGAGGCGACTTCGACGCCGACCGCTTCGAGCTTGTCGATTTCACGCAGCACGTCCGGCACGGAAACGACCACGCCGTTGCCGATGTAGCAGGCGACGCCTGGACGCATGATGCCCGACGGGATCAGCTGCAGCGCGGTTTTGACGCCGCCGATGACCAGCGTGTGGCCTGCATTGTGGCCGCCCTGGAAGCGCACCACACCCTGGGCGTGATCGGTCAACCAGTCGACGATCTTGCCTTTACCTTCATCGCCCCATTGGGTGCCGATGACAACGACGTTCTTTGCCATAATTTTCTTTGACATCACTTAACCTAAGTTTTTAAGAATCCAGCTACTACCATTATCGGCAAGTACCAGCACGCGATCGCACTCGAACTCGTCTTGTTCATTACTGTGACCCGGCATACTCTGGATCACGACCTCGCCCGCCTTGCGCAACTCGGCGATTTTTTCCTTCAATTCTGGCGCGCTGCCCCACGGCGCGCGGATCGAATGCTTCCGTTCCGCGGTCGGCAACAGGCGCGCCAGTTCGCGCAAATCGAGCGAGAAGCCGGTCGCGGGACGTGCCCGGCCGAACGCTTCGCCGACGTGGTCATAACGGCCGCCGCGCGCAACCGCGTTCGGCAAGCCAGGTACATACAGCGCAAACATCGCGCCACTTTCATATTGGTAGCCGCGCAGGTCGGCCAGGTCGATCGCCACTTCGGCGCGGCCCAGCGCGGAGCCTGCCAGCGCGGCCAGCTCGGCCAGCGCTTTCAGCACGCCCGGCAACGGCGGCAGCACTTCGCGCGCACGCGCCAGCACGTCGATGTCGCCATACAGGTTAGGCAAGGCCAGCAGCGCATCGCGCGTGACGGCATCGTAGGATGCGGTCAGGGCGCGCAGGCCCGGCGCATCTTTCGCGCGCAGCAAGGCGTACAGCGCAGCTTCGTCGCGCTCGGCGGCGGCGTCTTGCGCAATGATAGCGCGCAACAGGCCGACGTGCGACAAATCCAGGCGGACGCTATCGAAACCGGCCAGTGCCAGCGAAGCGAGCGCCAGTTCCTGGATCTCGGCATCCGCTTCCAGGCCGGCGTGGCCATAGATTTCGGCGCCGATCTGCAGCGGCTCGCGGGTGGCGTGCAGACCCGACGGACGGGTATGCAGCACGCTGCCGGCGTAGCACAGGCGGGTGACGGTGGCACGGTTGAGCAGGTGCGCGTCGATGCGCGCCACTTGCGTCGTCATGTCGGCACGCAGGCCGAGCATGCGGCCCGACAGCTGGTCGACCAGTTTGAACGTGCGCAGGTCGGTATCCTTGCCAGCGCCGGTCATCAGCGATTCCAGATACTCGAGCAGCGGCGGCATCACCAGTTCATATCCGTACAGACGGAAATTATCCAGCATGAGGCGGCGCAGCTCTTCGATCTTGCGCGCTTCCGACGGCAAAACATCGGCAATATTTTCGGGCAAAAGCCAATTCGGCATGAGGGAGCGAGATACGGAAGAAAGTTGAAAAATGCATCATGCGAGGCAGCGGCGGGCGCGCCAGGCAAGAGGCCGAACCTGATATTTTACGCGAAAACACGGGCCTTTAGGGATAAGTTGTCCGAAACGCTGCCGCACAGCCCTAAAAACACCGCATTTACGCCTTCCCGCAACAGCCTGACGGGCACAAAAAAACGGGGCCGGCATCGATGCCGGCCCCGCTGCCGCCACCCGGTCTTGCGGCCGGGGGCAGTGTCGATGCTGTTTTACTTCTTGGACGGAGCGGCCGTGCCGTTACCCTTGAAGTACTTGAAGAATTCCGAACTCGGATCGACCACCATCACGTCGCCCTTGTCCTTGAACGTGGCGCGGTAGGCTTCCAGGCTACGGTAAAACTTGTAGAACTCCGGATTCCGGCCAAACGCTTCCGCATACACTTGCGATGCCTTGGCGTCGCCCTCGCCGCGGATCTTCTCGGCTTCGCGATACGCTTCGGCCAGGATCACCGTGCGCTGCTTGTCGGCGTCGGCGCGGATTTTCTCGGAGTCGGCCGAACCGGTCGAACGCAGCTCGTTGGCCACGCGCACGCGCTCGGACTTCATGCGCTCGTACACGGAGTTGTTGATCTGCTCGACGTAGTCGACGCGTTTCAGGCGCACGTCGACGATGCCCACGCCGATGGCCTCGGCCTCGGCGGCCACCTTGGCCTTGATCGCCTGCATCACCTTGCCGCGCTCGCCCGAGATCACTTCGCGCACCGTGCGCTTGGTGATTTCATCATTCAGCGCGGCCTTGACGATTTGCGACATGCGGTTGCGGGCGCGGCTTTCATCACCGCCAAAGCTGCGGAAATAGGTCTTCGGATTGACGATGCGCCACTTCACATACGCGTCGACGAGAATATTCTTCTTCTCGGCCGTGATGAAGCGCTCCGGCTCCGGCGTGTCGAGCGTCAGGATGCGCTTGTCCAGGTAGATGACGTTCTGGAACGGCGGCGGCAGCTTGAAGTACAAGCCTGGTTTGCTGATCTCGTCCTTGACTTCACCGAGGGCGAAGACGATGGCGTATTTACGCTGATCGACGACGAACACGGTCGAGGAAAGGAGCATGATCGCGATAAAGCCCGCGATCAGGGCAGCAACGATACGGTTCATTAGCGGCTCTCCCGTTCACGCGAAGAGCGGCTGTCGCGACGCGAATTGACTTCTACTGTCTGCATGGCTTCCTGTGGCATTACGGTATTGGCTGCGGGTGCGGCCGCTGTGGCGCGCGCTGCCGCGGCCGAGGCGTCCGACGCCGCCTGCTGGGCGATCAACTTGTCGAGCGGCAGATACAGCAGATTGCTGCCCGTCTTGGCGTCAACCATGACCTTGCTGGCACTGCTGAACACTTGCTGCATCGTTTCCAGGTACATGCGGTCGCGCGTGACGGCCGGCGCCTTCTGGTACTCGACCAGCACCTGCTTGAAGCGCGACGCATTCCCTTCGGAGTTCTCGGTCACCATGGCCCGGTAGGCCTCGGCTTCCTGCACCAGGCGGAATGCTGCGCCGCGTGCTTTAGGAATGACGTCATTGGCGTAGGCCTGGCCTTCATTCTTCTGGCGTTCACGGTCCTGGCCTGCCTTGACGGCATCGTCGAAAGCGGCTTGCACCTGCTCCGGCGGCTGCACGGCCTGCATCGTCACGTTGTTGATCAACACGCCAGACTTGTAATCTTCAAGAATCTGCTGCATCAATTTTTGCGTGTCGAAGGCCACTTTTTCACGGCCTTCATACAGCACGAAATCCATCTTGCTGCGGCCGACCACTTCGCGGATCGCCGTCTCGGCGACCTGGCGCAAGGTGTCTTCCTGGTCGCGCAGGCTGAACAGCCATTCCACCGGATCTTTCAAGGTGTACTGCACCGCGAACTGGATGTCGATGATGTTTTCATCGTCCGTCAGCATCAGCGACTCGCTGGCCTGCTTGTTGCGCAGCGACGTGCGATAGCCAACTTCCACCGTGCGCACCTGCGACACGTTGACGGTTTCATCGGTCTGGAACGGATACGGCCAGCGCCAGTTGAGACCGGCCGGCGCCGTGCGCGTGTATTGGCCAAACGTCAGCACGACGCCGCTCTGGCCCTCTTGCACGATGAAGGCGCCGCTGGCGAGCCAGATGAAGACGGCGATCACGCCGACCACGCCGGCGGTGATGCCGGCGCCCTTCATGTCGGGACGCGGGCCACCGCCACCGCCGTTGTTACTGCCGCCGTTGTCGGGACGGTTCTTCTGTCCGAAAAAGGCGTTCAGGCGCTGATTGAAATCGCGCCACAACTGATCGAGGTCCGGCGGACCTTCGCCGGGCTTTTTGCCTTCTTGGGCTTTCTTGCCGTCGTCCTTGCGATTGCCCCAGCGGGGATCGTTCAGGGACAACTTCAAGCCTGTTTTTTTGAGTAGGGAGACAAGCATAACTATCGTGTTCCGACTTGGGAGTGGGTGGAAATCCTATCGTCCTCGCCAGGCTCTTCGTCCTGGTCCGGGGCGGCGCCATCGTGCTGGTCGTACTGACCGTCAAACTGATCTTCCTGCGGTGCTGCGTCGTTCTGGTACAGGTGGGCCGAACGAGGCGCCTTCCTGGCCATCTCGACGATCGCATCGCGCAGCAGGTCGAGCCCGCTGCCCTTCTGCGCACTGACGAACACGCGACTGATCGTAGCATATTCATCGCGTTCCACCGAAGGCTCCAGCCCGGCCGCATCGATCTTGTTCCACACGAGGATTTGCGGAATATGATCGGCGCCGATCTCTTTCAAGACCAGGTTGACCTGTTCGATCTGCTCCATGCGTACCGGCGACGCGGCGTCGACGACGTGCAGCAGCAAATCGGCATGGATGGTTTCTTCGAGCGTGGCGCGGAAGGCCGCCACCAGCTGATGCGGCAATTCGCGCACGAAGCCGACCGTGTCGGAGATCACCACATTGCCCACTTCCTGGCCCAGGTAAACCCGGCGCGAGGTGGTGTCGAGGGTGGCGAACAACTGGTCGGCGACATACACGCCGGCCTTGGTCACGGCATTGAACAGGGTCGACTTGCCGGCATTGGTATAGCCGACCAGGGACACCGAGAATGTGTGATTGCGGCCGCGCGCGCGGCGCTGCGTTTCGCGCTGCTTGTGCAGCTTTTCCAGGCGGGCGCGCAAGGCCTTGACGCGGTCGCCGATCAGCCGGCGGTCGGTCTCGAGCTGCGTCTCGCCGGGACCGCGCAAGCCGATACCGCCCTTTTGCCGCTCAAGGTGGGTCCAGCCGCGGATCAGGCGCGTGGCCAGATGCTGCAGCTGTGCCAGCTCGACTTGCAGCTTGCCCTCGTGGCTCTTGGCGCGCTGCGCGAAGATGTCGAGAATCAGGCTGGTACGGTCGAGCACGCGCACATTCAGGCGCTTTTCCAGATTGCGCTGCTGTGCGGGCGACAGGGCATGGTTGAAGATGACGATTTCCAGGCCATCGTTGACGACGACGTCGCCAATTTCATCGGCCTTGCCGCTGCCGACGAAATACGCGGAATCGGGACTGGAACGCTTGGCCGTGATGGTGGAAATCGGGTCGGCGCCAGCCGAACGCGACAACAGCATGAGTTCCTCCATGCTGGCGGCGAAGTCGCTGTGACCGAAGTCAACCCCGACTAGTGCCGCGCGCATGATGGCAACTGATGAGTTGTGGCGGACGCCGACGCCGATGCAAACGCATCAGCGCCGCTGGCGCGGACGGGGGCGATGGAGGGTGAAAGGCGCTGGGCCGTCAAGCTCAACGCTTTACTCCGCTTCAGATTCAATATTGAGATTGACGGCACGGGCCGGCACCACTGTCGAGATGGCATGCTTGTACACCATCTGTGTCACCGTATTGCGCAGCAATACGACATATTGATCGAACGATTCGATATGGCCCTGCAATTTAATGCCATTGACCAGGTAGATCGAGACAGGAACATGCTCTTTGCGTAATGCATTGAGGAATGGGTCTTGTAACAGTTGCCCTTTGTTGCTCATAACAGCTCCGTTGTTTATGTTGTTGTGTAAGAATTGGAGGCGACTCGCTTGATTTCAAGTGCTCTCACACCTTTCAAAGAAAGAAAGATGCGTCATAGCTACTGTAACCTGTTTTCGCGATCGCTGTCGCGCATGGCGCATTAACACTTTATTATTTCCGTGCAAACAGCCATTAAATGGTGGCCGGCGCCGCATTATCTCCGCGGCGCCTTAATCTGCACTTAATTCAGCATGTAAAACATTACTTGCTTGGCGTGCGTGCAAACGGGTTTTTACCCGTGCGCAGTTCGATGCGCAGCGGCGTGCCGACCAGCGCAAACGTATCGCGGAAATGTTTTTCCAGATAGCGTTTGTACGGATCGCCGACGGCGTCGAGCGCATTGCCGTGAATGACGATCACCGGCGGGTTCATGCCGCCCTGGTGGGCGTAGCGCAGCTTCGGACGGATCGAGCCCTTGCGGCGCGGCTCTTGCTTCTCCACGGCCTCGATCAGGGCGCGCGTCAGCTTCGGCGTCGACAGGTCGCACATGGCGGCCGCATACGCGGCGTTGAGCGACTTCATCAATGGACCGATGTTGGTGCCCTTCAGCGCCGAAATGAAATGCATCTGCGCGAACGACAGGAAATCGAGCTTGCGGTCGATATCGATCTTGATTTCATCGCGCTCGTGCGATTGCAAGCCATCCCATTTGTTCACGGCCACGACCAGCGCGCGGCCCGATTCCAGGATAAAGCCGGCGATGTGCGCGTCCTGCTCCGAGATATCCTGCTGCGCGTCGAGCATCAGCACGACCACGTTGGCTTCGGAAATCGACTGCAGCGTTTTCACCACCGAGAATTTCTCGATCGCTTCAAACACCTTGCCGCGACGGCGGATACCGGCCGTGTCGATCAGGGTGTATTGCTGGCCATCGCGCTCGAACGGGATTTCGATCGAGTCGCGCGTCGTGCCCGGCATGTCGAAGGCGATCACGCGCTCTTCGCCCAGCAGGGTGTTGATCAAGGTCGACTTGCCCACGTTAGGACGGCCGACGAGGGCGATCTTGATGCCGCGGTCGGTCTTTTCCAGCTCTTCAGGCTCGTCCGGACGCTGCGCGAACGCCAGGTCCAGCATCACTTCGACGAGGTCGTTGACGCCGTCGCCGTGCGCCGACGAGATCGCATACGGATCGCCCATGCCCAATTCATAGAATTCGGACACGACGGCCGTATAGCGCATGCCTTCGCTTTTGTTGACCACCAGCAAGACCGGGCGGCCGCTCTTGCGCAGGAAGTCGACGATGGTCTTGTCATGCGGGGTCAGGCCTTGACGGCCGTCCACGATGAATACCACCACGTCGGCCTCGGCCACGGCCTGCTTGGTCTGCAGTGCCATCTGGTGCATGATGCCTTCCTTGGCGACGGGTTCGAAACCACCCGTATCGATGACCAGGAAGGGACGTTCGCCGACACGGCCTTCGCCATAGTGACGATCGCGCGTCAACCCAGGCAAATCCGCCACCAGCGCATCGCGCGAGCGGGTCAGACGATTGAATAAAGTCGATTTCCCAACATTGGGTCGACCTACTAGTGCAATTACCGGCTTCATTGTATTACTCGACCGCGAGAGCGGTCACTGTCCCTGATTGGGTTTGAAAAATCAAATTCGAACCGGCAACAACGGGAGCCGAAACAATCGGGCTACCGTCGGTGCTGACACGACCTATTAATGCGCCATCTTCCCGTGACAGGAAGTGGATGTAACCTTGATAGTCACCGACGGCGACGCTGCGGCCGTAAGAGGCCGGCGTCGACAGGCGGCGGCGCGCCAGCGCCTCATTCTTCCAGGCGCTCTGGCCGCCTTCGCGGCTGAATGCCACGACGCCGCCCTGGTCATCGGCAACAAACACGAAACGCTGGTCGACGGCCACGCCCACATCGGACGAGATCGGCTTGGTCCAGCGCGGCACGCCTGTGGCCGCATCGAAGCAGCCCGCCTTGCCCTGGTACGTGACGGCGCATACTTCGCCTTCGAACACCACCGGCGCACCGGCGATGTCGGAGACACGCTCCAGTTCGGTGGCGCCGCGCGGTTCGCTGACGACGATCTCCCAGCGTACCACACCGGTGGCCGCCGTCAGTGCCAGCAGCTTGCCGCCCGGCTGGGCCACGTAGATGTTGGCGCCGCCCAGCACCATGCCCGGCGCATTGCGCAAGGTCAGTGCCGGCGTGGCGCGCTGTACCGTCCACTTGCGCTCGCCCGTCTTGGCGTCGAAGCCGACGATGCGGTTGTCGACGCTGCGCACGACGACCACGCCCTGCCCCACAACGGGCGCCGTCAATACTTCGCTGGACGCCTGCGCTTTCCACAGTTGCTTGCCATCGGCGTCGAACGCCAGCACGGCGCCCTTGGCGGCGCCCACTGCGACGACCGTGCCATCGCTGCCGGCGCTCGACGTGATGTCGCTGCCGGCCTTGATGCGCCACGTCTCACGGCCGCTGGCCGCATCCAGGCGCGCCAGCGCGCCATCGGCATTGACCACGTACAGGCTGCTGCCGGCCAGCGCAGGCGTAAACGCGTACACGCCGGCCTTGCCGATCGAATACTTCCACGCGTCGCGCACGGCGATGCTCGATTTTAACTCGACCAGCTTGGCCGGTTCGACTTTCGGATCTTTCGAGGCGAACGGGTTCCAGGACGAGCAACCGGCCATCAGGGCCAACAGACTTGCAGCTACCAGCTTTTCAGTGACACGCATAAGTGTTATCCAACCTTTTTCTTGTACTTGTAAGGGCAAGGCAGGCGACGCACAACGCCGCGCTGCACAACCATCAGTGTTCCTGTCAGGCGGCAGCCTTGTCAGCCTTGGCCTTGTCTTCCGGTACCGTACCGCCGATCGCTTCCAGTTTGACCTGGATCAGCTGACGGCCTGGATTGTTCTTGTCCGTCGCGGCCAGAGCGGCCAGGTATGCCGTGCGCGCATCGGCCAGCTTGTTTTGCGCCACCAGGATGTCGCCCTTGCGGTCGGCCACGGCGCCGGCAAATTGCGCCACGGAAGCCGTCGCCAGCACTTTCAGCGCTTCATCGTAGGCTTTTTCATCCAGCAGCACGCCTGCCAGGCGCAGCTTGGCGATGGCCTTGTACTCTTCCGTGCCATGCTCGGCCACCCATTGCAGCTGGGTCTTGGCCGTTTTCAGGTCATTCGCGTCGAACGCCACCTTGGCAGCGGACAGGGCGCTCATCTGCGCATATGCCGTGCCGCCGAAACGCGATTGCATGTCGCCGGCCGCGCGCATCACCTTGGCCGTGTCCTTGGCGGCGATGGCGTTTTGCAGTTCGTCGTACAACTGGCCCGCTTGCGCAGCCTGCGTGCGCTGGTAGTACTGCCAGCCAGCCCAGCCGCTGTAGCCTGCCAGCGCCACGATCAGGACCCAGGAGGTCAGATTGCCATTGCGCTGCCACCAGGCCTTGAGGGTTGCCAGTTGTTCTTGTTCTTCGTGATCGTATGCCATGGGTCGTCAGTTTTAATGAGTAGTTGATCGAGGGTAGAACGGTCTTGCTGCAAATCAGTGGTGGTGATGCACGTGGCCGCCAGGACCGTGGTCATGGCCGCAATCGTGGTCGCCGATGATCTGGTCCACCACGTAGTCGACGACGTCGTCGAACGGCACCGTGTTCTGCTGCGCGCCGGCATCGGCTTCGCGCATGGCTTTCACCGTCGCGACATTGTTGGCGATTTCATCGTCGCCCATGATCACGGCAAACGCCGCACCGCTGGCGTCGGCCTTTTTCATTTGCGTCTTGAAGCTGCCGCCACCGTTGCTCGCTGCGCAATGTAGCACAACGTCCAGGCCCGCATCGCGAATCCGCTCTGCCAGCACGAACGCTTGCAAGCCTGCCTGCTCGCCCTGATGCACCAGGTAGACGTCGCACTGGGCTGGCTGTTCCGGTTCGGCCGCATCTTTCATCAGCAGCACCAGGCGTTCGACGCCCATGCCGAAACCGACGGCCGGCGTCGATTTGCCGCCGAACATTTCCACCATGCCGTCATAGCGGCCACCGGCGCAGACCGTGCCTTGCGCGCCCAGCTTGTCGCTGACCCACTCGAACACCGTGCGGTTGTAGTAATCGAGGCCGCGCACCAGGCGTGGATTGATGACGAATGGAATATTGTTGTGGTTCAGAATCTTCTGCACGCCGTGGAAGTGGGCCAGCGATTCCTCGCCCAGGTAGTCCAGCAGCTTCGGCGCGCCATTGACCAGATCCTGCATGGCAGGATTCTTGGTATCCAAAATGCGCAGCGGATTGCTGTGCAGGCGGCGTTTGGCTTCTTCGTCGAGCAGCTCGCTGTGGCTTTCCAGGTAGGCGATCAGGTCGGCGCGGTGGCGCAGGCGCTCGGCCGCGTCGCCGATCGAGTTCAGTTCCAGGCGGATGCCTTCCAGGCCCAGATCATCCCACAGGCGGCGGGTCATCATGATCAGCTCGGCGTCGATATCCGGGCCCGTGAAGCCGATGGCTTCCGCGCCGAACTGGTGGAACTGGCGGTAGCGGCCCTTTTGCGGACGCTCATGGCGGAACATCTGGCCCTTGTACCACAGGCGTTTCGGGCCTTCGTAGACGAGGTTGTGCTCGACCACGGCGCGCACCACGCCGGCCGTGCCTTCCGGACGCAGGGTCAGGTTGTCGCCGTTCATCGAATCGGTGAACGAATACATTTCCTTTTCCACGATATCGGTCACGGCGCCGATGGCGCGCGCGAACAATTTCGTTTCTTCCACGATCGGCGTGCGGATTTGCTGGAAGCCATAGCTTTGCAGCACGGATTGCGCCGTGTTTTCAAACAGTTCCCACAGCGGAGCGTCGGCCGGCAGGATATCGTTCATGCCTTTGACGGCGGTGATCTTGTCGAGCTTTTTATTTTCGGACATAGTGTTCTTCTTTACTTTTTTATCGGATCAGGCTCAGACGGCAGCCGTGTTTCCATAGTGACTCTGTACATACTTCAAGACGATGTCCTGGAATTCCTCGACGATGCGTTCGCCGCGCAGGGTGACGACTTTTTCGCCGTCGACAAACACGGGCGCGGCAGGCGACTCGCCCGTGCCGGGCAGGCTGATGCCGATGTTCGCATGCTTCGATTCGCCGGGACCGTTGACGATGCAGCCCATGACGGCAACGTTCATCGCTTCCACGCCCGGATACGATTTCTTCCATTCCGGCATCTGCTCGCGCAGATACGTCTGGATGTTGTCGGCCAGCTCCTGGAAGGTGGTCGACGTCGTGCGGCCGCAACCTGGGCAAGCGATGACCATGGGCGCGAACTTGCGCAAGCCCATGGTTTGCAAAATTTCCTGGCCGACGATCACTTCGCGCGTGCGGTCGCCGCCCGGTTCGGGCGTGAGCGAAATGCGGATGGTGTCGCCGATGCCCTCTTGCAGCAGCACGGCCAGCGCCGCGGTGGACGCCACGATGCCCTTGCTGCCCATGCCCGCTTCCGTCAGGCCCAGGTGTAGCGGATAGTCGCAGCGCTGCGCCAGTTCGCGGTACACGGCGATCAGATCTTGCACGCCAGAGACCTTGCACGACAGGATGATCTTGTCGCGCGCCAGGCCCAGCTCTTCGGCGCGCACGGCGTTTTCAATCGCCGACGTCACCAGCGCTTCGTACATGACGGCTTGCGCCGGCCACGGTTCGACGCGGCCCGCGTTTTCATCCATGATGCGCGCGAGTAACGCTTGATCGAGGCTGCCCCAGTTCACGCCGATGCGCACCGGCTTGTCGTAGCGGCAAGCCGCTTCGATCATTTGCGCAAATTGCGTGTCGCGCTTGGCGCCCTTGCCCACGTTGCCGGGATTGATGCGGTACTTCGACAGCGCGCGCGCGCAATCGGGGTAGTCGTTGAGCAGGGTATGGCCGTTATAGTGAAAATCGCCCACCAGCGGCACGTCGATGTCCATCTTGTCGAGCTGCTCGCGGATGTACGGGACGGCCGCGGCCGCTTCCGGACGGTCCACCGTCAGGCGCACCAGTTCCGAACCGGCACGCGCCAGTTCCTTGATCTGGATCGCCGTGCCGATGGCGTCGGCCGTATCCGTGTTTGTCATCGACTGCACCACCACGGGGGCGTCGCCGCCCACCCAGATCTGGCGCTGGCCGTGCGCGATCAGCACCTTGCGGCTGTCGCGCCGGCCGGATGGACCGGAGCCGATCGCTGTTTTCGAGGTAGCCATAATATTATCTTCTGAGTTTGCTTGAACGGTTACTGCAATTATTTGATGCTGACGCGCGAGATCGTGCCGCCGGCAACGGTCGGCAGCTCCAGCTTGGCGCCGCGCAAGGTTGCCTGCACCACACCTGGCTTACCCACCACCAGGGTGGCCGGTTCCGTGATATCGAACGTTTCCGTGCTGCCCGCCTTGACCATGCGCGAAATCAGCGGCGCGCTGCCAGGGCGGCGGATTTCCACCCAGGAATCCTGCTCCACCTTCAGCACCAGCGCATTCGCGCCCACGGCAGCGGTGGTAGTAGCGGTAGCCGCAGGCGGCGTGACGACAGCCGTCGCCGGGGCTGGCACGGCCGCTGGCGGCACTTCGGCAGCGGCTGGCGCCGAAGCGGTGGTGGCAGGTGCGCCCGTCTGCGTATCGTTGCCTGGTGGCGGCGGCACGGAAATCAGCGGCACGGACGGCGACTGCACCGGCGTCAAGTCCTGGCCCGGCTTGATCAGGGTCGTTTCCACGGGGCCCACTTCCGCATGCGCCGTTTCTTTCCCGGCCTGCGAGGACAGCAGGCTGGCCGGCACGTAACCGAGTTTATAGGCGCCAAAGGCGGCCGCCACGACGACGGCCACGGCCCCGGCGATCCAGAGCGGAGTCTGGTTCGACGAGCGCTGCGTCATCGACGGGAAGCGCGACTCGGAAAACGTGGCGGAAATCTCGCGCCGCACGGGCGCGGCCGGGTCTTGCGCCGGCGCCGGATGGACTTCGATCATGGCCACCAGCGGCGCCGCGTCGAGACGCACCACCTTGGCGTAGGCGCGCACGAAACCGCGCACCACGGCCACGTTCGGCAAAGCCGCCATGTCGCCCTCTTCCAGCGCGATCACCTGGCGCGGCGCCAGCTTGAGCTGGTCGGCCACCTGTTCCACCGGCCAGCCCAGCGCTTCGCGCTGCGCCTTCAACTGTGCGCCTGCCAACGCAAGATTGCCCTGGGGCTGCTGCTGAGGCGTTTCTGCCCACTCTGAATTCATTGGTATCCCTGTCTCACTCATCAAACGCCCCATTTTGATAAGCAGCATATTCGGGGGAGCCGGAATGGTGGGTGCGCAAATGCGCCCCCAGGCCAGCTTCCGCACCCGCATCCCCGAGCTTATGCTGCACCTTGATCCCGAGCCACAGCACATCGGCCGTCTGGCTCTCCATTGTCGCCGCTTTACCGAGCCGCTCAAGATAATGAGCCGCTTGCCGGTAGTCTTGCTGTTGGTAATACACGCGCACCAGACCGGCATATGTGATTGCCGCGCCAGGTGCGATGCGCTCCGCCTTGAGCCAGTAGCCGGCGGCGCGCGGGTAATCTTTCATGACCAGGCTGCACGCGGCCGCATTATGCAGCGCCAGTTCAGGCGTGCCATACGCGGCATCTTGCAATGCGGCATCAAAATACGCCAGCGACTGCGCCGCGCGCCCGGTCTGGCACAGAAACAGGCCATAATTATTGCTCAACTCGGGATTGTGGGGCGCAAGGCGCAATGCGTAAAGAAAATCTTTTTCAGCAGCGGCAGGTTGGCGCAAGGCAGCAAAAATCAGGGCGCGCATGCCGCGCACCTGGGCGTTGCCCGGCAGTAGCTGCACCGCCTGATCCGCTTCTGTCAACGCCACCGCAAACTGGTCTTGCATATAATAGGCGCTGGCCAGCTGCAAGCGCAAGGCGGCGCGCTGCTCGACCGATGCGGCTTGCTCCTTGTCCACGGTGGAAGCACAGCCGGCCAGCAGCACGCCCAGGCTGACAATAGCCGCGGCAAGTACGCCAGGATAAGCCATGCGTCCCCGCATCAGGAGCGGATCTCCACGATCTTGCCGAAATTGGCGCCAAATTTCTGTTGATACTCAGTCATCTTTTCCATGCGTTCCTGCACCCGCGTGCGGTCCTTGACTTCGCCGGCCAGCTGGCCGCAGGCCGCATCGATATCGTCGCCGCGCGTCTTGCGCACGGTGGTGATGATGCCGCCATCCATGAGCACTTGGGCGAACGCCTTGATGCGCGGGTTTTTCGAACGGAACAGGCCCGACTCGGGAAACGGGTTGAACGGAATCAGGTTGAACTTGCAGTTCACGCCGAACTCGCGGTCCTGCACCAGCGCCAGCAGTTCGCGCGCGTGCTCGTCGCTGTCGTTGACGCCGTCGAGCATGCAGTATTCAAAGGTGATGAAATCGCGCGGCGCGAATTCAAGGTAGCGCTTGCAAGCCGCCATCAATTCCTTCAGCGGGTATTTCTTGTTCAGTGGAATCAAACCGTCGCGCAGGGCATCGTTCGAGGCGTGCAGCGAGACGGCCAGGGCCACCGGCACTTCCTGCGACAGCTTGTCCATCATCGGTACCACGCCCGAGGTCGACAGGGTCACGCGGCGGCGCGACAGGCCGTAGGCGTTGTCGTCGAGCATCAATTTCAGGGCCGTGACGGTCGGCTCAAAGTTCAGCAGGGGCTCGCCCATGCCCATCATCACCACGTTGGTGATCTGGCGCTCGCCTTTCGGGCCCGGCTCGATACCCTTGGTGCGGCGCAATTCGAATTCTGCCATCCACAGCTGGCCGATGATTTCGCCGACACTGAGGTTGCGGTTGAAGCCTTGCTTGCCCGTCGAACAGAAACGACAGTTCACGGCGCAGCCGGCCTGGGTCGAGATGCACAGGGTGCCGCGGTTTTCTTCCGGAATAAACACGGTTTCCACGGCATTGCCATTGCCCACATCGACCAGCCACTTGCGCGTGCCATCCGTCGACGTATGGTCGCTGATGATGGCCGGGGCGCGCACTTCGGCGCGCGTGGCCAGCTTGTCGCGCAGCGACTTGGCCAGGTCCGTCATGGCGTCGAAGTCGGAGGCACCGAACTGGTGTATCCAGCGTTGCAATTGTTTCGCACGAAACGGTTTCTCTCCCAACTCGGCGCAATAGGCGATGAGTTGCGCGGGATCGAGGTCCAGCAAGTTGGTGAGGGTCGTCGTATTCATGATCTTGTCTATTCTAAAAATCCGTCCCCGCGCGCATCGGGAGCGAAAACTCCACAGCGCAGCGGGAACAGGGGGGTGATAAGTTATTTCACAGATAACGCCAGGAAATAACGTTATCTAAGGCAATTAAGCCTTCAGTTCTGGGAAGAAGTAAGCGATTTCCACTTTAGCAGCTTCGACAGCGTCGGAACCGTGTACGGCGTTAGCGTCGATCGAATCGGCGAAATCGGCGCGGATCGTGCCTTTTTCTGCTTTCTTCGGATCGGTCGCGCCCATCAGGTCACGGTGGGCCAGAACGGCGTTTTCGCCTTCCAGGGCTTGAATCATGACTGGACCGGAAACCATGAAGTCGACCAGATCTTTGAAGAAGCCGCGTTCTTTGTGCGCTGCGTAGAAGCCTTCAGCTTGTTCGCGCGACAGTTGGGTCATGCGTGCTGCAACGATTTTCAGGCCAGCGTTTTCAAAACGCGAGTAGATTTGACCGATTACGTTTTTTGCAACTGCGTCTGGTTTGATGATCGACAGGGTGCGTTCGATTGCCATGTGTGAAAACTCCAATAAAAAGTAAGGTTTAAAACGGTAAATTGAGAACTCAATCAACCTTTGATTTTACCATACTCCACCCCATATCACCCAGAGAGGCAGGGGGCATCTTGCCGCCCCACCCCCGTTTAATGAAATCTTAAGCTGCTTTTTTGGCAAATTCCGGCCCTCATGCTATCCTTGGGTAAAGCAGTAATTTGAATTGACAACACGGAGGCACTATGAATCAGAACATGCAACGCACCTTTGACCTGTCGGGGGGCATGCAGCAAGTCCGCCATCAGGTCTTGCGCAACACTTACTGGCTGCTGGCGCTGTCCATGATCCCGACCGTGCTGGGCGCCTTCATCGGCGTGCAAATGCATTTGCCGATGCTGACCGGCGGCATGGGTTTCATCATCTTCATGGTCGTCGCTTTCGGCTTCATGTACGCGATTGAAAAAACCAAGAACTCGGGCCTCGGCGTCGCCGTCCTGCTGGGCTTTACCTTCTTCATGGGCCTGATGCTCACGCCTATCCTGACGCGCACGCTCGGCTACTCGAACGGCGGCATGCTGATCATGACGGCATTCGGCGGCACGGCCACCATCCTGGCCGTGATGGCAACCATCGCCACGGTCTCGAAGCGCGACTTCTCCGCCATGGGCAAATGGCTGTTCGCCGGCGTGATCGTGCTGATCCTGGCATCGGTGGCGAATATTTTCCTGGGCCTGTCGGCACTGTCGATCGTGATCTCCATGGTCGCCATCGCCATCTTCTCGGCCTACATCCTGTATGACGTGCAGCAAATCATCAACGGCGGCGAGACCAACTACATCTCGGCCACCCTGCGCATCTACCTGGACGTGTACAACATCTTCACCAGCTTGCTCTCTTTGCTGGGCTTCGCTGGCGGCAGCCGCGACTAAGCGCTAGGGTATGAAAACAAAAAGCCGACCCTAGGGTCGGCTTTTTTACGTCTGTCGCATCTACTTGATTCTCTCCGCCACCTCGAGCAGGCAGGCGCGGGCGCGGTCCAGGGTCGGGTTGTCGCGCTGGGCCGCGTAGACGGCGTAGGCGGAATGCGAGAATTCGGGCGCGTCGCGCACGCGGTGCAGCAAACCCGCATCGAGATAGGGTTGCGCGCTGCCGATGCGGAAATAGCTGGCGCCGCCCACGTCCAGCAGGTAGACGAGGGCCAGCGGCCCCAGCGAGATCGACACAGGCGGACTGCTCAGTTCCGGATACGCTGCCTGGTGGTTCGCGGCAAACGCCGGCCCCCAATCCACGTACACATAGGCATCGGCATGCATCTGCCCGTCATCACGCGTGGTCACCATCACCAGCTTTTCCTCGGCCAGCAATTCGCTGGCCAGGCCCGGACGCTGCGGCGGGTTGTACAGCACGGCCAGGTCGAGCGAGCCGTCATGCACGGCGTCGAGCAGGCGCGCGGAACTGTCGACTTCCGCGCGCAGGGCGATCTCGGGGCAATCGCGCGCCATGCGGATCAGCCAGTCGCCCAGCAGCGGCTGCCACAGACTCAGTTCGCAGCCGATGCTGATGGCGTCATCGCGCCCCGGCGGCAAGGCCACCTGATGGCGCGCCCGCTCCCACACTTGCACCATGGTGGCGGCATGGCGCATGAAGCGCTCGCCGGCCGACGTCAGCCGCGCGCCGGCCTTGTTGCGCACGAACAGCTGGCGCCCCAGTTGCTGCTCCAGGGTGCGGATGCGTGCGCTGACGGCCGTCTGCGTCACGTGCATGCGTTCGGCGGCCATGATGAAACTGCCACAGGAAGCCACTTCCAAGAAGGTACGCGCTTGATTGATATCCATCAATCCATCATATCAGCTGCCGAGCATCTCAACTGACACGCTCGTAGCCGCCCAGCACGCCCTGCTTCGACAAGACCCACTGCCACAGCTGCAAGTCGCGCGCGCGGAAAGCGCCGGCGCAGGACAGCAGATAGTATGACCACATGCGGTGGAAGCGCTCGCCCAGCTGGCCAGCAAAACGCGGCCACGCCTGCTCAAAGTTCGCATGCCAGGCCATCAGGGTCTTGTCGTAGTCGGCGCCGAAGTTGTGCAAGTCTTCGGCGACGAACAGATCGTCCATGGCGTCGCCGATCTGGCCGATCGACGGCAAGTCGCCATTCGGGAAGATGTATTTGTCGATCCACGGGTCGCACGTGGAATGGCGCTTGTTCTTGCCGATCGTGTGCAGCAAAAACAGGCCGTCATCTTCCAGGCAGCGGTGCGCCACTTCCATGAAGGTGCGGTGATTCTTGTGCCCCACGTGCTCGAACATGCCGATGCTGACGATGCGGTCGAATTTTTCATCGGTGTCGCGATAATCCTGCAGGCGGAAGTCCAGCTGCTCGCCGCCCGGCATGGCGCGCGCATACGCGGCCTGCTCTTGCGAGATCGTCACGCCCACGCACCGCACCTGGTATTTTTCGGCCGCATAGCGCATGAAACTGCCCCAGCCGCAGCCGATGTCGAGCACGCGCATGCCCGGCTTCAGCCTGAGCTTGCGGCAAATCAGATCGAGCTTGGCTTCCTGCGCCTCGGCCAGGTTGCCCGCATCCTTCCAGTAGCCGCAGGTATATGTCATGCGCGGATCGAGCATGGCCGCATAGAAGGCGTTGCCCAGGTCGTAGTGTTCCTTGCCCACCATCCAGGCGCGCCGCTCCGTCTGCAGGTTGAACAGACGCGCGGTCAGGGCGTGGAAGGCCAGGCGCATGGGGCGCACGTCGTCGGCCACCCTGGCGCGCAGCAGATGGCAAAAGAATTCGTCGAGCTGCTGCGCATCCCAGTCGCCGTCCATGTAGGCTTCACCGAGGCCCAGGTTGCCGCTGGCGAAGGCACGTTCGGGCACACCCCGTTTGCGCAGCTGCATGTCCCAGGCGGCGCGGCCATTCAAATGGATGCCGGCCCTGGCCAGCAATCCGGCCGCCTCGCGCGTCAGCCGCGTGTCAAGCCGAAGTTCTGTACTAGCTGCTGGTGCTTGCTGTAACTGTGTCATTTGCTGCGTGTTCATGCCCTGCCGCCTCCAGATGGTTGTCGGTGCTGGCGCCGCGCCAGCCATCAAATTATCCGCCCGCCATCGCCATCTGGATAATGAAACATCGTGGCCATTCATATCAAAATAATTGCTGCAAAATGATTTGAATCAATTAATTTATGGAAATATCTTATACAAGAAGCGCGCCGTAGCATGAAAAAAGCCGCCTGTACGGCGGCTGTTCGGGGCGGGTTAGCGCTACAATCAAAAGTCGTGATTCGATGGATACTTGCTGTAAAAATCGTTATCCCATTTGAAGTTGGTAAACGCCACCGTCATCGAGACGTCGAGCGCTTCGACGAAATGCCAGCAGCCGACGGGCAGGAACAGGATCTCGCCCGGCGCCAGCACGCATTCGCGCACTTGCACGTCGGCCATCAGCGGATAGCGCCGCAAATCGATGTCGCGCCCGTCGACGGGGGTAAAACAGTGGCGCTGGTTGTACACGCGCGCCACCTCGCAGGCGGCCATGATGCGCAACCGCTTGCGCCCTTTGACCTGCGCCATGAAGTTGTTTGTCAGGTCGTGGTGGAACGGCGTCACGGTGCCGGCCGGGCCAAACCATAAAAAACCCGTGCGGCCGCCACTCTGCTCCAGGTATTCGGGCAGCTGGCCGATATCGTCCCACAGCTCGCGCAGCGCCTGCCGGTTCTGCGAATTGTTATTCGCCGTCATGTAGAAATCGTTGGTCGCGCCACTGCCCTCGACCAGGCTGGCGTACTCGCCAAAGGCCATCTTGCGCTTGTGCGCCACGCTGTTCATTTCGTACTGCGCGTCCGCTTCGCGGCCGAACTGCACTTCCACTTCGCGCTGCGCGTAATGCGCGCGGAAATAGGCCGGACTCCATTTATCGATGGCGGGCCAGTCGTCCATCATGCCCGTGATGATGACGGGCTGGTTGGTGGAGTAGTACTCGTCGAGGAATGCCTGCGCCGTCAATTTGTCGCGGCGCGGAATCTCGGGCGAACGCAGCTGATTGAGCTTGCGCTGGATGTCGATCACCCAGTCGCGCTTGGCCAGGCGGTTCGACAGGCGCACGGCGCCGGCCAGGTAGGGGCTTTGCAGCGCCAGCTCGATTTCGCGGCGCGCCAGGGGCTCCGCGATGCCGGCCTGTTGCAGCACCGGCATCAGCGCCGACGGGTGGCTGCCCAGCATGAGGTTTTCCGCGATCCAGCTGCGCCATTCGCGGCTCAGCTCCTGTTCCGGATGTTTTACTCCGAATGTCGATACCGCCGCCATCGCCCGTCTCCTGTTTTTTATGTGAACAAGCGGCCGGACAGCAATGCCGCCCGGCCGCGTCTTACTCTACTCCAGTGTTACCGCACTTTCCACACTTCGGTCGCCAGCACGCCATTCGCGTCGCCATCGAGTTCCCACGAGAACGCGCCGCGCAAGCCCTGGTCCTTCACATATTTCACCTTGGTGCCGATGACGGTCGGGTCATCGTAGCTCCACCACTGGCCGCCCGCCCCCGTGTACAGGTACAGCTGCTTGGTCACGGGATGGTAGTAGCGCGTGCCAGCCTTGGCGACGAGGATTTTATAGTCCTCGATGCCCGACTCGTAGGTGCCCGGCGCCGTACCCGTGGCTGCCTGGTACAGGCCATCGCCGTTCGGTCCCGGCGCCACGCCCGTCCAGCCGCGGCCATAGAACGGTATGCCCAGCAGCAGCTTGTCGCGCGGCACGCCGGCGGCAATCATGTACTGCACCGCCTTGTCGCCCACGTATTCGCGCGCCATGCCCGTTGACGGATCGGCAGGGTCGGCAAACAGCTGGGCGTTAAAGTTGGTGCTGTTTTCCCAGCCGCCGTGGAAGTCGTAGGTCATCAGGTTGATCCAGTCCATGTACTGCGAGTACAGGGCCGGTTCCGTGTTGTCGATCTTGTCCTTGCCGGCACCGACAGCGGCCGTCAGCAGATAGCGCTTGCCATTGGCTGCGCCGAGCGCATCGAGCTGGCTGCGGAATTCCGCCATCAGCAAGGTGAAGTTGCGCTTGTCGTTCGGGCTGACCGTGTTGTACGGCTGGCCGCCGCCGACCGGATATTCCCAGTCGATGTCGATGCCGTCAAAGATGTTCGCCGCCGCGCCCACGCCACCGCGACCGCCCTGCACCGGCAAGTTACCCTTGATGTAGATGTCGATGCACGAACGCACCATCTGCTTGCGCAGCGCATCGGTGGCCGAACCGACGGAGAAGTTCTTCGACCAGCTCCAGCCGCCCAGCGAGATGAACAGTTTCAGGTTCGGGTGCGCCGCCTTGAGTTTTCTCAGCTGCAGGAAGTTGCCCGACAATGGAGCATCCCAAGGGATGGCCTGGCCATCGACGGTACGCTTCGGCGTGCGGATGTAATCGGCCTCGGCATCGCCGCCCGTGCCCGCGTCCGGCGAATTCGGATTCGTCGCACCCGGCTCCGTCTTGGTGATCATGGCGCATTCATAGCCGCCATTTTTCGGATAGATATTACCGAAAGCGTAGTTGATGAAGGTGAGCTTGTCGGCCACGCCGCTCGTGTGCACGTTCGCCACTTCATAGTCGCGGCCATACACGCCCCACTGCGCGAAGTAGGAACCGACTTCGCGGCCCGTTGGC